>JACMOG010000534.1 GCA_014378125.1 Vitreoscilla sp.
ACCCATTGCTCGGGGTAGAACTTCACCTCGCCGGAGTCGACGGCCTTGATCGCCTTCGACGCGATGGACGTGCCGTCCGCGCCCGGCTTGGTCATGGCTACGTACCACTGGTTGGTGAGCATGGGCTCGATCACCTGGCCCGTGCGCTCGCAGCGCGGCACCATCAGCTTGTGCTTGCGCACCTCCACCAGGAAGCCGCCGGCCTCGAGGTCGGCCACCACCTTCTTGCGCGCCACGAAGCGGTCGAGGCCGCGGTAGGCCTCGGGCGCGTTGTCGTTGATGGTGGCGTCGAGCGCCAGCACGCCGATGATGGGCAGGTCGTGGCGCAGGCCCACGGCGTAGTCGTTGCCGTCCTGCGCCGGTGGCACCTTCACGACGCCGGTGCCGAATTCCTTGTCGACGTAGTCGTCGGCGATCACCGGGATGCTCTTGCCCACCAGCGGCAGGATCACCTGCTTGCCCACCAGCGCGGTGTAGCGCTCGTCCGTCGGGTTCACCATCAGGGCGACGTCGCCCAGCATCGTCTCGGGACGCGTGGTGGCCACCGTGAGGTCGCCGCTGCCGTCGGCCAGCGGATAGCGCACCAGCCACAGGAAGCCGTCTTCCTCCTTGCTGTCCACTTCCAGGTCGGACACGGCCGACTTGAGCACCGGATCCCAATGCACCAGGCGGCGGCCGCGGTAGATCAGGCCTTCGTCGAACAGGCGCACGAAGGTCTCGGTGGCCGTCTTCGACAGCCCCTCGTCCATGGTGAAGTACTCGTGCTTCCAGCTCACCGAGTCGCCCATGCGGCGCATCTGGCCCGTGATGGTGGTGCCCGGTTGCTCCTTCCACTCCCAGATGCGCGCGACGAAGTTCTTGTGACCGAGCTCCTGGCGCTTGAGGCCTTGATCCTGCAGCTGGCGCTCCACCACGATCTGCGTGGCGATGCCCGCGTGGTCGGTGCCCGGCACCCACAGCGTGTTGTGGCCGCGCATGCGGTGGTAGCGCGTCAACGAGTCCATGATGGTCTGGTTGAACGCGTGGCCCATGTGCAGCGTGCCCGTGACGTTGGGCGGCGGCAGCTGGATGGAGAACGATTCCTTCGCCGGATCCAGCGTCGGCTCGTAGACGCCGCTCTGTTCCCACAGCGGTGCCCAGCGGGCTTCGATGGCGGCGGGTTCAAACGACTTGGCGAGATCGGACATTGGGGGGCTCAACAGTGATTTCTGACCCCAATTGTAGGCGGCGACCGGAGGTGTCTGGCATCTCCCCGGCGTACCCGCAGGCGATGCCTGACGCCTGGCGGCGCTGGGAGACGACCCGCCGTGGGCGGCTTCGTCAGAGCAGGCGGGCCCGCTTGACCGCGTGGTAGCGGTTTACCAGCGTGGCCGCCAGCTTCTCGGGTTCGACATCCACCAGCAGCTGGTTCTTGCCCGACAACCGGCGGAACGCCTCGGCGCGCGCGTTCTGGAACCAGTGCGCCGACGCCACGTCGACGACGGCGCGGGCGTCGTCCAGCGGTTGTGCGGCGATCTCGGCCACCACGCCTTCCTTCAGGCTGGCCAGCAACACGAGGTGGCGCGTGCGCATCAGCTTGAGCGCGTCCTCCAGCTCGGCGCAGTCCTCGTCGCGGAAGTTCGTGAGCACCACCACCAGCGAGCGGCGCGGCACGCGCAGCATCAGGTCGCGCGCGGCGGCCAGGTAGTCGGAGTGCGTGGGGCTGGGCTCGATGTCGTGCAGGCGAGCCACCAGCGAGTTGAGCGCGGCCATGCCCTTGGACGGGGCGAAGTGGCGTTGCTGCGACGGGTCGTGGCCGAAGGTCATCGCGCCCACCGCGTCGCCGTCCTTCAGCGCCACGTAGGCCAGCAGCATGGCGGCGTTGAGCGCCTGGTCGAAATGGCTGCCGTCGACGCCGGCGCGCTCGTCGGCGCGCATGCGGCGGCCGCAGTCGAGCAGGAACATCACCGACTGGTCGCGGTCGTCCTGGAACTCGCGCACGACGGCACGGCGGTGCCGGAACGACGCGTTCCAGTCGATATGGCGGGTGGACATGCCCGGCACGTATTCGCCCAGCTGCTTGAAGTCGGTGCCGGCGCCCCGCGCGGCGTAGGTCTTGATGCCGATCTCGGCCAGGCGCCGGTCGCTGGCCAGCCAGGCGTAGCGCGACAGCGCGGCGAAGTTGGGATAGACCTGCACCGACTGCGCCGTGCCGATGCGCAGCTGCAGGTCGCTGAGGCCCAGGCGCGAACGCACGCGGATGGCCGCGGGCTCGAACACCACCTTGCCGCGCTGCAGCGGCGTGACCTCGTAGCGCACGTCCAGCCGGCTCGCGGCGGGCAGCACCACGTCGGCGGGCAGCAGGCGCTGCGTCATCGTGGCGGGCACGTGGTCGAACAGCGCCAGGCGCCAGGGTTGCGGGCCTTCGTGGGCGAGCGTCACCACCAGCGGGCGTGCCTGGGCCAGCGCGAAGGCGCTGGGCATCTGGCGTTCGAAGGCGATTGGATGGCGCCGCAGCAGCCACGCCGTCCAGGCCGCGTCTGCCAGGAACAGCACCACCAACGCCCCGGCGATGGCGCCGCCCACCGTGGCGATGGGCACGTGGTCGAAGTCGCGCGCCTTGACCACCAGCAGCGCGACGGTCGCGACGGTGGCGAGGGCGGCCACCGCGATCACGGCGCGCCGCGTTGGGATCAGCAGGCGGGACATCCCTGCGTCCTCAAAGGCGGGGCGCGTCGACGCGCGTGACGATCTCGCGCAGCACGTCGTCGACCGCGCGGCCTTCAAGCTGCGCGTCGGGCGACAGCACCACGCGGTGGCGCAGGGCCGGCAGCACCTGGCGCTTGACGTCGTCGGGCGGGGCGTAGTCGCGGCCGTTGATGAGCGCGGCCGCACGCGCGGCACGCACCAGCGCGATCGCGCCGCGCGAGCCCGCGCCGTTGCCCAGGCCCACCGCGCCGCGCGTGGCGCGCACCAGGCGCACCGCGTAGTCCACCACCCGGTCGTCGATCAGCACCGAGCTGACGGTCTGCTGCAGGCGCGCCACGTCGGCCTCGGTGAGGCAGCGCTGCACCTTGTCCAGCGGCAGCGCGTCGCCCACCTGGTGGCCGGTGGCGGCCTTGACCACGTCCACCTCCTCGGCCTGCGAAGGAAAGCCGATGTCGATCTTGAACAGGAAGCGGTCGCGCTGCGCCTCGGGCAGCGGATAAGTGCCCTCGGAGTCGATCGGGTTCTGCGTGGCCAGCACCATGAACGGCCGCGGCAGCGACACCGTCTGGCCCTCCAGCGTCACCTGGCGCTCCTGCATCACCTCCAGCAGCGCGCTCTGCGTCTTGGCCGGCGCGCGGTTGATCTCGTCGCCCAGCAACAGGTTGGTGAAGATGGGGCCCTTGCGCAGCCGCAGCCGGGCGATGCCGCCGTCGGCGCCGGGCTCGAGCACGGCGTAGCCGGTGAGGTCGGACGGCATCAGGTCGGGCGTGAACTGCACGCGCGAGAACTGCAGCGACATCGCCTGCGCCAGCGCGCGCGCCAGCAGCGTCTTGCCCAGGCCCGGCATGCCTTCGTAGAGGATGTGACCGGAGGCGACGAAGGCCACCAGCGTCTGGTCGATCACCTCCTGCTGGCCGACGACCGCGCGGCCCACCTCCGTGCGCAGCTTGGCGAGCGCGGT
>JACMOG010000535.1 GCA_014378125.1 Vitreoscilla sp.
CCCTCGATGTGCGTGAACGGATGGATCACCGCGCCGTCCTCGATCCGCGCGTCGCGGATCACGCAGTGCGGCCCGACGCGCACGCCCTCGCCCAGCGTCACCACGCCTTCGAAGACGCAGCCCACGTCGATCTCCACGTCCGTGCCGGTGACGAGCGTGCCGCGCAGGTCGAAGCGCGCCGGGTCGGCCAGGCGCACGCCAGCCTCCATCAGCGCGTCGGCGTGGCGGCGCTGCAGCCGGCGCTCGAGGTCGGCCAGTTGCGCCGGGCTGTTGACGCCCAGGACCTCGGACTCGTCGCTGGCCGACGCCGTGCGCACCTCCACGCCGTCGGCCACCGCGTGGGCGACCACGTCGGTGAGATAGAACTCGCCCTGCGCGTTCTGGTTGGTCAGGCGCGCGAGCCAGCCCTTGAGCAGCGCCGTCGGCGCGGCCAGGATGCCCGTGTAGACCTCGGTGATCCGACGCTGCAGCGGCGTCGCGTCCTTCTCCTCCACGATCGCCTGCACCGGCGCGCCGACGGAGTCGGCATGGCCTTCGGGCCCGCTCGAATCGGCATCGCCGGCCTCCGGCGTGCGCACGATGCGCCCGTAGCCGAACGGGTTGGCGAGATCCACCGTCAGCAGCGCGAGCGACTTGCCGGCGCACGCGTCGACCAGCGCGCGCAGCGTGGCCGCGCGGATCAGCGGCACGTCGCCGTTGAGGACCAGCGTGATGCCGTCGTCTAGCAGCGCGGGCACCGCCTGCTGGACGGCGTGGCCGGTGCCCAGTTGGGGCATCTGGCGCACGAACACGCGCTCGTGGCCGGCGAATGCCGCTTCGACGGCGTCGGCGCCGTGGCCCGTGACGATGATGCAGCGCTCGGGCTCGAGCGACTCGGCCGTGGCCACCACATGGCCCAGCAGCGGCGTGCCGCCCAGCGCATGCAGCACCTTGGGTCGCGCCGAGCGCATCCGCGTGCCCTTGCCCGCGGCCATGATCACGACGCTGAGTGCCATAAGGAGATTCCGGTTCGTCTGAGGGAACCGGAATTATCGCAAGGCCGGAGGCTCAGGCCGCGGGTGCGCTCGTGGCCGGGGCCGGCGGCGCGGCCGACGGCACCATCGGCAGCTCGACGCGCACGTTGTGCGCCTTGTCGTCGGTGCGCGGGAAGTCCTTCAGCGACGCGTCGAACATCGCGGCCATGAGGCGGTCGCCGCCCGAGCTGTAGCCGTCGCTGCTGGCGCGGGTCTCGTACAGCGCCTTGCCGGTGTTGGCGTCGCGGATCAGCAGCGCCACCTCGTGCAGGTAGACGTCGGGCTCGCTGGGGAACGGGGACCACAGGCCGCGGTGGCGGCCGTACGGCCCCCAGGGACCGAACGCGTCGTACGACGACCAGCCGCCGTAGCCGAAGCGGCGCGGGCCGCCCCACCAGAAAGGGTCGTCCCAGGGCGCCTGCTCGAAGCGCTCGGTGCGCGCGCCGATCTGGACCATCCCGTCCGGCTTCGCGGCATCGGCCGCGGGCCGGAAGCCGGCGACCGCCAGGGCCTGCGCGGCCGCGTTCTCGAGCGACCGCTGGCGCTGCGGATTGCGCTCCTGCGACGGCAGGCGGTCGAACGCATAGGACCCCGGGGTGGTGTTGGCCGGCCAGGCGCCGAAGGTGGCCACCGAGGTGTCCACGCTGTGCAGGCTGGCGCAGCCGGCCAGCAGCGCGGCGCCCGCGAGGGCGGCCACGGACAGCAGGCGTTGGGCGCGATGGAGGATGGTCATGGCGAAACTCCCGGGCGCCGACATCGGCACCGCAATGGCGAGCGTCGTGCTCGCGTGTAACTCGAGTATGTACCGGCACGCGGCGCGCCCGGCGGGGCGCTTTCGAAAGGCTGTCGGCGGCCTGTCGTTCATGCCGCCGGCCGGGGCGTCGGTTCACACGATGCGGATGACGCCCGGCTTCGGGGTGCCGCAGGACTCGTCCTCGTCGAACGCGATGTCGCCGCCGGGCTCGGCCCGTCCCGTGGCCTGGATCGTGGTGAACGGATGCAGGCTCCGATCCATCATGTGCGACGGCGTGATGTTGGCCATGGCGCTGAACACGTTCTCGATGCGGCCCGGGTGCTGCCTTTCCCACTCGCGGATCATCGCCTTCACCTGCACGCGCTGCAGGTTGTCCTGGCTGCCGCACAGCGTGCACGGGATGATGGGGAACTGCTTGTGCTCGGCCCAGCGCACCAGGTCGGTCTCGTCGACGTAGGCCAGCGGGCGGATGACCACGTTCCTGCCGTCGTCGCTGACGAGTTTCGGCGGCATGCCCTTGAGGCGGCTGCCGAAGAACATGTTCATGAACATCGTCACCACGATGTCGTCGCGGTGGTGGCCCAGCGCGATCTTCGTGCAGCCGAGCTCGCCGGCCACGCGGTACAGGATGCCGCGGCGCAGGCGCGAGCACAGCGAGCACATGGTCTTGCCCGGCTCGATGTGCTCGGTGACGATGGAGTAGGTGTCCTGCTCCTCGATATGGAACGGCACGTCGAGCGCACGCAGGTAGTCCGGCAGCACGTGCTCGGGAAACCCGGGCTGCTTCTGGTCGAGGTTGACCGCGATCATCTCGAACTTGACCGGCGAGCGCTCGCGCAGCGACAGCAGGATGTCGAGCATCGCGTAGCTGTCCTTGCCGCCCGACAGGCACACCATCACCTTGTCGCCCTCTTCGATCATGTTGTAGTCGATGATGGCCGAGCCCGCCTGGCGGTGCAGGCGCTTCGAGAGCTTGTTGATCTCGAAGGCCGCCTTGCGCGCGGCCGCCGTGTGCTGCTCGTCGAACACCGCGGTCATGCGGCTTCCTTCAGGCCGAACACCTCCACGCCCACCGACTCGCAGTCCGGATAGACGTCGGGCTTCTCGGTGGATACGCGCGCCGCGCGCACGTTGGGGTGCGCCAGCATCAGCGCCAGCACGTCGTCGCACAGCGTCTCCTGCAGGTGCACGTGGCCCCTGGCCATGCGGTTGGCGATGGTGGAGCGGATGAAGTCGTAGTCCAGCACCTCGTTGAGCTGGTCGGCCTTCGGGGTGGAGGTGGCCAGCGGCACGTACAGGTCGACGTTGATCAGCACGCGCTGCTCGCCCTTCTTCTCGAACTCGTGCACGCCGATGTTGATCCACACCTCGTAGTTGCGCAGGAACAGCCGGCGGCAGTCCAGGAGGGTGGGGTGGTGCAGGAGGCTGTGCATGGTGGGGGACTTCAGTTCGACTTGGGTTCGTCGGCTCGCGCCAGGAACAGGACGTCCCGGGGTTGGCCGACCAGGTGCTGGCCGCCGTCCACCGCGAGGTCGACGCCGGTGATGGCGGGCGACTCGAGGAGGAAGCGCACGGCGCGCGCGATGTCCTCGGGCGTGGACGAGCGTCCCAGCGCGGTGAGCCTGTGGGCCTTGGCGAACTCCTGTTCGTCCATGGGGCCCGAGACCAGCGTGATGCCCGGCGACACGCCGCACACGCGCACCGCCGGCGCCAGCGCCTGGGCCAGCAGCACCGTGGCGTGCGCCAGCGCGGCCTTGGTGAGCGTGTACGAGAAGTAGTCGGGATTCGGGTTGTGCAGCTTCTGGTCCAGCAGGTTCACCACGCAGGGCGTGACGCGGGCGTGCGCGGGTTGCGCGGCCACCTGCGCGGCGAGCGCCTGCGCGAGCGTGACGGGCGCGGCGGTGTTGCTGCGCATCAGCGACTCCAGCAGGGCGGCGTCGAAGGTGGCGGGGCTGTCGTATTCGAAGCGCGACGCGCTGTTGACCACGGCGTCGACGCGGCCGAAGGCCTCGGCGATGGCCGGCAGCAGCGCGGCCGTGGCGGCCGGGTCGGCGAAGTCGGCCGCGAACAGTTCCACGCGGGCGCCGGCGGCGCGCAGTTCTTCCGCCGTGGTGGTGGCCTCGGCGAACGACTGCGGGCCGGTGCCGCGGTGGTGCAGCGCGATGTCGAAGCCGGCGCTCGCCAGCTCCAGCGCGATCACCCGGCCGATGCGACGCGCGGCGCCAGTCACCAGCGCCACGGGGCGCGCGGCGGGCGTCTTTTCGGCGTCAAGGTGGTGGGGGTGGGCCATGATCCCTACAATTTGATTCGATGCAGCGCAATTCAACGCCCGGTTTGACGGGCACCAACTCGGAACCTTCGACCCCGCTCGTCGAGCGTATCGCCTCGCGCGTGGCGGCGGCCGGCGGCTGGGTGCCGGTCGACGACTTCATGGCCGAGGCGCTGTATGCGCCCGGGCTGGGCTACTACAGCGGCGGACGCCGCATCTTCGGGCTGGGCCCGGAGGGCGGCAGCGATTTCGTCACCGCGCCCGAATTGTCGCCGTTTTTCGGCCGCGCGCTGGCCGTGCAGGTGCGCGAGGCCCTGGCGGCGTCGGGCACCGGCCGGCTCTACGAGTTCGGCGCCGGCTCGGGCGCGCTGGCCGAGCAGTTGCTGGAGGCCCCCGATGCCGACGACGCCGACGACGACGGCATGCTGCGCCAGCCCGTCGACCTCACCATCGTGGAGCTGTCGGGCCCGCTACGCGAACGCCAGCAGGCGCGCCTGGCGCGCTTCGCGCCGCGCGTGCAGTGGCTCGACGCCTGGCCCGAGGCCATCGAGGGCGTGGTCGTCGGCAACGAGGTGCTCGACGCGATGCCCGTCAAGCTGTTGCGCCGCTCCGGCAGTCGTTGGCACGAGCGTGGCGTGGTGGACCTGGCCGACCCGGCGTCGGCCGCGCGCGCCGCCGATCCCGCCAACGACGGCAACCCGCCCCCGGGGGCGGCCGATGCGGCTGGCGCCGCACGGCATCGCTTCGCGTTCGCCGACTTGGACGCTCCCTTCTCTCTCGAAGGCGAGACCCAAGCCGCCAGCGCGCTGATGGACGGCTACTTCGTCGACGGTACGGTCACCGAGATCCACCCCATCGCCGAGAGCTTCATCGCGAGCCTGGCCGACCGGCTGCAGCGCGGCGTGGCCCTCCTCGTGGACTACGGCTTTCCCGAGCACGAGTACTACCACCCGCAACGCGTGGGCGGCACGCTGATGTGCCACCAGGCCCACCAGGCCGACGGCGATCCGCTGGTGCAGATCGGTGCCAAGGACATCACCGCGCACGTCAACTTCAGCGGCATCGCGCTGGCGGCCCAGGAGTCGGGCCTCACCGTGCTGGGCTACACCTCGCAGGCGCGCTTCCTCATCAACTGCGGCCTGGTCGACCTGCTGGCCGCCGCCAGCGTGGCCGAGCGCGCGAACGCGCAGAAGCTGGTCAACGAGCACGAGATGGGCGAACTGTTCAAGGTGATCGCGCTGGCGCGCAACTGCGAGCTCGATCCCATCGGCTTCCGAGCCGGCGACCGCTCGCACATGCTCTGATGCGGTTCGTCCTGATCCTCCTGCTGTGCCTGCTGGTCTTCAACCGCTTCGGCGACTGGATGACCCGCCACGGCTTCGGCCGCCTGCCCGGCGACCTGCGCTTTCGCATCGCCGGCCGCGAGGTGTTCATTCCCGTGGGCAGCGGCGTGCTGCTGTTCCTGATCGCCAGCGCGATCGCGTGGATCAAGTGACGGCGTCGCGCTTCTCGACGTAGACCTGGTAGCCGCGCCGGCGCAGCGAGGCGCGCCACCAGGCGTTGCCGAAGAAGCCGCGCGCGAGTGCATAGGCCAGCTGAATGGCCAATTGCACGAGTACGAGCGGCATGCTGCGCTGGGCCTGGGCCGCGGCGCCGAGGGCGTAGAGCCCGATCTCCACAAGCAGCATCAGGAACAGCGCGCCCCACAGCTTCTTGGCCGAGGCCCACATGGCGCCGAAAAAGAAGGCGGGCCAGGAAAAGCCGACCTTGACGCGCACGTAGTCGCGTCCGGGATCCAGGAAGCCGATGCGGGGAGCCTTCATGCGCGCATTGTGCCGTCCTGTCGAGCGGTCCCCCGCCTTCGTGTCAGCCGGCCGCCTCGCCGGCGTCGTCCGTGTCCAAGGCGACCGCCAAGGCCTGCACCCGCGCACGCCGGATCGCGTCCGCGATGGCCGGGCCCTTCATGCCGCG
>JACMOG010000536.1 GCA_014378125.1 Vitreoscilla sp.
ATCAGCAACGTGGTGATGATGGGCATGGGCGAGCCGCTGCAGAACTATTCGCAGCTGGTGCCGGCCCTGCGCATGATGCTCGACGACCACGGCTACGGTCTGTCGCGCCGCCGCGTCACGGTGTCCACCTCCGGCGTGGTGCCGATGATCGACCGCCTGCGCGAAGACTGCCCCGTGGCGCTGGCCGTGTCGCTGCACGCCCCCGACGACGAGCTGCGCGACCAGCTCGTGCCGATCAACAAGAAGTACCCCATCGACGAGCTGCTGGGCGCCTGCGAGCGCTACCTCGACGCGGCGCCGCGCGACTTCATCACGATGGAGTACTGCATGCTCGACGGCGTCAACGACACGCCGGCGCAGGCCAGGGCGCTCGTCAACCTCGTCAAGAACCGACTACCGGTCAAGTTCAACCTGATCCCGTTCAATCCGTTTCCCGAGTCGGGCCTCAAGCGTTCGTCCGATGCGCGCGTGCGCGCGTTCGGCGAGGTTCTGCTCGAGGCGGGCCTGGTCACCACCATTCGCAAGACGCGCGGCGACGACATCGACGCCGCGTGTGGTCAACTGGCGGGCGAGGTGCAGGATCGCACCGACGCGCAACGCCGCATGACCCGCGCCATTCCCATCGTCGCCATACCCTCCACCCCCAAGCAGTGAGCCACCATCGCATGCATCTCGTCATCGGGCCAGCCAGAGCGTCGCGTCGGATGAGGGCCGCGCTTGCGGCGGCGGGCCTGCTGATGGGATTGGCGGGGTGCGTGACCACCGGCGGCCCCGCGCCGCGCCCCTACCGCAGCACGGGTGACGACGACATCAAGACGGCGTCCGACCAGACCAACGCCGACCGCCTGTCCAACACGCGCATGGAGCTGGCCCAGGCCTACCTCGGCCGCAACCAGCCCACCGACGCGCTCGACCAGGTCAAGCAGGCGCTGCAGGCCAAGCCGAACAACCCGTCGGCCTATGGCCTGCGCGGCCTCATGTACCCGTCGCTGGGCGATGCCGACAAGGCCGACGAGAGTTTCCAGCGCGCGCGCCAACTGGCCCCGCACGACGCCGACCTGATGCACAACTACGGCTGGACGCTGTGCCAGCAGGGCCGCTTCGCCGACGCCAACGCGCAGTTCATGCTGGCCATCGCCGAGCCCAGCTATCGCCAGGGGGCGCGCACCCTGCTCGTGCAGGGCATCTGCCAGCTGCGCGCCGGCCAGCCGCAGGAGGCCGAGAAGACGCTGTCGCGCGCCTACGAGCTCGACCCGGCCAACCCGACGATCGCCGTCAACCTGGCCGAGGTGCTGTACCGCAACGGCCAGTACGAGCGCGCGCGCTTCTACATCCGCCGGGTCAACAACAACCAGGACCTGGCCAGCGCGCAGACGCTGTGGCTGGCCGCCCGCATCGAGCACAAGCTCGGCCAGGAGCAGCAGGTCAACGCCATGGGCCTGGCGCTGCGCAACCGGTTCCCGCAATCGACGGAGCTGTCGCTGTTCGAAAAAGGCAAGTTCGATGAATGACGAGTCGACGCCGGAGTTCGACCCGCACACCGCCGGCGGCATCATCCGCAGCGCGCGCGAAGCGCAAGGCATCGACCTGGGCTCGCTGGCGGCGATGCCCAAGATCCCGCTGCGCGGGATGGAGGCGCGGGAAGGCGCCCGCCACGACGAGCTGCAGGGGCCCACGTTCGAGCGCGCGCTGGCGCAGGCCGCCTGCCGCGTGCTCAGGATCGACCCGAAGCCGGTGCTGGCGCTGCTGCCGCAGCACGAGCGCAACACGCTCGAGCGCGTCACCGAGGGCATCAACACGCCGTTCCGCGACGGCCAGGCGAGCCGTGCCTTCGAGCTGCCAGGGCTGATGCGGCCGGTGGTGGTCATCGTCGTGCTGCTGGTGCTGGCGGCCATCGCGCTGTTCGCGGTGCCCGAGAGCTGGATCACGCGTGTCACGCGGCCGTTCACGGGCGGCACCGCGGCCAGCGCGCCGGCCG
>JACMOG010000537.1 GCA_014378125.1 Vitreoscilla sp.
CGCCATCGCGTTCTCGGTGGCGGCCAGCGCGTCGGCGTAGACCGGGGCGTCCTTGACGCAGCCTTCGAGGATCGTGCGGATGGCGGGAGGCAGGCCGTCCCAGAACTTCTTGTTGGCGATGGCCGCATAGGCCAGGTGGCCGTGGTACGACAGCGTCATGTGCTTCTGCACCTCGTAGATCTTCTGGGTGTAGAAGTTCGACGGCACGCCTTCGGTGCCGTCGACGACGCCCGACTGCAGCCCCTGGTACAGCTCGCTGAACGACATCACCTGCGGGATCGCGCCGAGCGCGCGCATCTGCGCATCGAGCACCTTGGAGCTCTGGATGCGCATCTTCAGGCCCTTGAAGTCCGCCACGGCGTGCAGCGGACGGTTGGCGCTCATGATGTGGAAGCCGTTGTCCCAGTAGGCCAGCCCCTTGACGCCCTTGGGCTCGAGCTTGCGGAACAGGTCGGCGCCCACCGGTCCGTCGGTGACGGCCTTGAACGCGGCCTGGTCCTTGAAGATGAATGGCAGGTCGAAGACCTCGAACTCCTTGACGCCCAGGGGCCCGAACTTGGCGAGCGAGGGCGCCAGCATCTGCACCGAGCCCAGTTGCAGCGCCTCCAGTTCCTCCTTGTCCTTGTAGAGCTGGCTGTTGGGATACAGGTCGACCTTGACGCGGCCCTTGGTGCGTTCCTCGGCGAGCTCCTTGAACCGCTGCGCGCCGTTGCCCTTGGGCGTGTCGGGGGCGACGACGTGGCTGAACTTGATGACGATGGGTGGCGCCGCCTGGGCCGCGGCGACGATCGGAATCGTGCAGGCCAGTGCAGCGGCTGCTACCAGGAGAGCCTGGCGGCGCGTGCGTTTGAACATGATGTTTGTCTCCGTTGGTGCGGCGCGGAAGTCCTTGCTTCCGACCGTCAGGCGCTGAGGCTAAGCAAGGTCACCCTTCCATTAGCTTTCAGCAGAATTAGCTGCGGGAAACCACGTAGTCGCATTCGCAACGGTGGTTGCCGCGGCCGTGCGCCGCCGCGCGGGCAGGCCTACCATCGGCAGCGGAGACAACAACAAGACAACGATTGGCGGCATGCCATGAGACAAACACGAACTGCGCGACCTCGTCGCCTGGCACGATGGATCGTGGCCGTGGCGACCACGCTCTGCGCCAGCGCGTCCGCGCTCGGTGCCCCGATCCAGCTGATGGTGGGCGGCGTCGAGAAGCAGATCTACCTGCCCGCGGCGCTGGCCGACCGCCTGGGCCTGTTCAAGGAGCAGGGCCTCGACGTCCAGGTGCTGAGCGACACCTCCGGCGTCAACGCGGAAGACGGCCTGCTGACGGGCAGCGTGCAGGGCGTCGTGGGGTTCTACGACCACACCATCGACCTGCAGTCCAAGGGCAAGTTCGTGCAGGCCGTGGTGCAGTTCAGCCAGGCGCCCGGCGAGGCCGTCATCGTGTCCACCCACAAGGGCGGCTCCATCCATTCGGCCGCCGACTTCCGCGGCCGCACGCTGGGCGTGACGGGCCTCGGCTCGTCCACGCACCTGCTCATGTCCTACCTCGGGATCTCGCAGGGCGTCCGGGCCAACGAGATGGCGGTCGCCGCCGTCGGATCGGGCAGCAGCTTCAGTGCCGCGCTGCGCGACGGCCGCATCGACGGCGGCATGACCACCGAGCCCACCTTGTCGCGGCTGCTGAAATCGGGCGACGCACGCCTGCTCATCGACCTGCGCACCCCGGCGCAGGCCAACGCCGAGCTCGGCGGCGTGTATCCGGCCGCGTGCCTGTACATGTCGACGCCGTGGGTGAGCACGCATCGCGACGAGGTGCAGCGCCTGGTCAACGCATTCGTGAAGGCGCTGCGCTTCATCGACTCGCATTCCGCGCAGGAGATCGCCGCGGTGCTGCCGCCCGAGTACTTCGCGGGCGACCGGGCGCTGTACGTCAGCACGTTGCAGCAGAGCAAGTCGATGTTCACCGCGGACGGCGTGATGCCCGCGGCCGGCCCCGCCAACGTGCTTCGCGTGATGCGCCTGGCCGACCGCGGCGTGGCGGCCAAGCCGATCGACCTGGCGCGCACGTTCACCACCGACTTCGCGCTCGCCGCGCGCTGAAGCGTCGTCATGCGCTTGCTGCTCGGCGAGGACAACGCCGTCTTGGCCGACTGGCTGTCGCGCACCCTGCGCCGCCAGCAGTACGCCGTCGAGACCGTCGACAACGGCGTCGACGCCGACTACCTGCTGCGCACGGAGACCTACGATCTCGTGCTGCTGGACCTGGCCTTGCCCAAGCTGGGCGGCCACGAGGTGCTGCGCCGCCTGCGCGAGCGGGGCAACGCCACGCCGGTGCTGGTGCTGACGGCGGACAACTCCACCCGCAGCCGGGTCGTGGAGCTCGATCACGGCGCGGACGACTACGTGGCCAAGCCCTTCGAGGTCGAGGAACTCGAGGCGCGCATCCGCGTGCTGCTGCGTCGCTCGGCCCATGTCGTCAATCCGCAGATCGTCTGCGGCGACCTGGTGTTCAACGGCGCCACCCGCGACTTCACGCTGCACGGCAAGCCCCTGATGCTCACGCCGCGCGAGCGCACGGTGCTTGAGGTGCTGGTGATGAAGGTGGGCAGCACGGTGTCGAAGGTCGCGCTGGGGCAGAGCCTGCCCTCGGTGGAGGATGGCGTGTCCGCCGACGCCATCGAGATCTACATCTCGCGCCTGCGCAGGAAGCTGGAGGGCAGCGACGCCACCATCGTCACGCTGCGCGGCCTGGGCTACCTGTTGCGGCAGGTGCACCGTGGCACATAGCCTGCGCGGGGGCCTGCTCGCCTGGGTGGTGCTGCCGCTGGCCGGCGCGGTGGTCGTCGACGGCGTCATCAGCCACCAGAACGCGCAGGCCACGGCCAGCGTGGTCCAGGACCGGTTGCTGCTCGGATCCGCCCGCATCGTCGCCGAGCAACTGCGGTTCGAGGACGGCGCGATCCAGGGGCGCATCCCGCCGGCCGCGCTCGAGCTGTTCCAGTCGAGCGACGTCGATCGCGTCTTCTACCGGGTGATCGGCGCGGATGGCCAGACCCTCACGGGGTATGCCGAGCTCGAGCTGCCCGACAGCGGCCTGCAGCCCGAGGTGCCGCGATTCTTCGAGTCGACCGTGCGCGGGCAACCGGTGCGCGCCGTGGCCTACCTGCAACCGGTGCTGACCGAGACCGGCATCCAGACCGTGCGCGTGCGGATCGCCCAGACGATGCAGGGCCATCATCGCCTCGCGCAGGATCTGTGGCGCGCGGCGATGGTGCAGCAGTTGATCACGCTGGCCCTGGTCGCCTTGCTGGTGCTGGTGGGCCTGCGAGCCGGCCTGGGGCCGCTGCTGCAGTTGCGCGCCGCCGTGCTGGCGCGGCGGCCTGGCTCGCTGCATCCGCTGGACGTTCGGGCGGTTCCGCAAGAGCTGCTGCCGCTTGTGGACGCGATCAACGAGTACGCCACCCGGCTGGAGCATCACACCAACGCGC
>JACMOG010000538.1 GCA_014378125.1 Vitreoscilla sp.
CGACGTCGGTGCCCTGGTGCAGCATCTGGAAGTAGGCGTGCTGGCCGTTGGTGCCGGGCTCGCCCCACACGACGGGACTGGTGGCGAACGGCAAGGCGCGTCCGTCGACGTCCACGCGCTTGCCGTTGGACTCCATCTCGAGCTGCTGCAGGTAGGCTGGCAGGCGCTTGAGTCCCTGGTGATAGGGCGCGACGCTGCGGCTGGTGAAGCCGTGGAAGTTGCGATACCAGACGTCGAGCAGCGCCAGTTGCACCGGCAGGTTGTGGGACAGCGCGGCGGTGCGGAAGTGCTCGTCCATGGCGTGCGCGCCGGCCAGGAACGCCTTGAAGCCGTCGGCGCCGATGGCGATGGCCAGCGACAGGCCGATGGCGCTCCACAGCGAGTAGCGGCCGCCGACCCAGTCCCAGAACCCGAAGGTGGTGGTGATGCCGAACCCGGCCGCCGCCTCGATGTTGGTGGTGACGCCCACGAAGTGCGATGCCACGTCGGTGCCGCCGCCGGCGGTGAACCACTCGCGCGCCACGTTGGCGTTGGCCAGCGTCTCCTGCGTGGTGAACGTCTTCGAGGCGACGATGACCAGCGTCTTCTTCGGGTCGAGTCGCTTCAACACCGGCGCGATGTCGTGGCCGTCGACGTTGGACACGAAGTGGAAGTTCAGCCCGGGATGGCGGAACTCCTCCAGCGCGAGCACCGCCATGTGCGGCCCCAGGTCGGAGCCGCCGATGCCGATGTTGAGCACGTCGGTGAACTGCGTGCCGGCCTGCGCGCGCACGCGTTCCGCGTAGGCGAGCAGCGGCTCGAGCACCGAGTGCACGTCGACGATGGCGGCGTCGCTCACCACGCCCAGCGACCTGGCGCCGGCCGGCGCGCGCAGCGCCGTGTGCAGCACCGCGCGGCCTTCGGTGAGGTTGATGGGCTCGCCGGCGAACATGGCGTCGCGGCGTGCCTCCAGGCCGCATTCGGCTGCCAGGCCCGTGAGCAGCGCGCGGGTGCTGGCGTCCCAGCGGTTCTTCGACAGGTCGGCGAACACGCCCGGCGCCTGCACCGCGAAGCGGCCGAAGCGCTCGGCGTCGGCCGCGAAGGCGTTGCGCAGGTCGAACTGCTTGCCGCGGGTGTCGTAGTGCGCGCGCAGCGCGCCCCAGGCCTCCGTGTCGTCGCAGCGTTGCACAGGCATCACGCGGCCCCGATCAGCGCGTCGAGCTTGACGGAGTCGGCGGCGAACGCACGGATGCCTTCGGCGAGCTTCTCGGTGGCCATCGCGTCGTCGTTGAGCGCGAAGCGGAACGCGGACTCGTCGAAGTGGACGCGGTCCAGCGGGAGGGCCTTGGCGGCCTCGGCGTCGAGCTCCTTGGGCAGCGGCGTGGTGTCGGCCTGCAGCGCGCCCAGCAGCTCGGGGCTGATGGTGAGCAGGTCGGACCCGGCCAGCGCCTGGATCTGGCCCACGTTGCGGAAGCTGGCGCCCATCACCTCGGTGGGGATGCCGAACTTCTTGTAGTAGTTGAAGATGCGGGTGACCGACTGCACGCCCGGGTCGTTAGCGCCCGCTTGCGCGGCCTCGTCCCACTTGGCGCCGGCGGTCTTCTTGTACCAGTCGTAGATGCGGCCGACGAACGGCGAGATCAACGTGATGCCGCCGTCGCCGCAGGCCACGGCCTGGCAGAAGCCGAACAGCAGCGTGAGGTTGCAGTGGATGCCCTCGGCCTCGAGCACGCGCGCGGCGGCAA
>JACMOG010000539.1 GCA_014378125.1 Vitreoscilla sp.
CGCAGGAAGCCCTGGATCACGTCGCAGCCCCAGCCCTCCAGCACCGCCTCCTGCTCGAGCGTCTCCACGCCCTCGGCGGTCACCGACAGGCCCAGCGTGTGGGCCAGTTCGATCACGGTGCGCACGATGGTGTCGTCCTGCTCGCTCGCGTTGAGCTGCTTGATGAACGAGCGGTCGATCTTCAGCCGGTCGAGCGGAAAGCGGCGCAGGTACGACAGGCTCGCATAGCCGGTGCCGAAGTCGTCGATGGCCAAGTGCAGGCCCAGCTCGCGCAGCGCGCGCAGCTGCGCGATGGACGCCTCGGCGTCGTTCATCACGCTGCCCTCGGTGATCTCGAGCTCGATCTGGCGCGGGTCGACGCCGGTGCGGGCCAGGGTGTCGCGCACCGTGGCGAGGAAGTCGGGGTGGTTGAACTGGCGCGGCGCGATGTTCACCGCCACCAGCGGCTTGCCGGCGCCGGAGTCGGCCCAGGCCTTCGCCTGTCGGCAGGCCTGTTCCAGCACCCACGCGCCGATGCGCACGATCAGGCCTGTTTCCTCGGCCAGCGGGATGAACTCCGCGGGTGAGATCATCTTGTCACCGTCGCGCCAGCGGATCAGCGCCTCGAACCCGCAGATGCGGCCGTCGGGCAGCCCGCGCTGTCCCTGGTAGTACAGCTCGAAGTCGCCGTGCTCCAGTGCCTTGAGCATGCGGCTTTCCATGCGCAGCTTGTCGCGCTGGCTTTCGCCGATGCGGGTGTCGTACACCAGGAAGCTGTTGCCCGGATCGGCGTGCGCCTGCAGCTTGGCGAGTTCGGCAAGGCGGGCCACCTCCTCGACCGAGCCGGCGTCCTTTGGATACTCGGACGCGCCCACGCCGATCGACACGATCAGGTCCTGGTTGCCGATCTCGAACGGCGCGTCCATCGCGGCGGTGAGCGCCTCCAGGATCACCTGCAGCCGCCGGGGATCGTGGCCGAAGTGGAACAGCGCGCCGAAGGTGACGCCGTCCACGCGATACAGCCGGCCTTCGAAGCGGCGCGTCACCTGGTCGAGGCGGCTGGCGATCTGGCACAGCAGCGCGTCGCCCAGCTGGTGGCCCACGCTGCCCACGATCAGGCCGAACTGCTTCACGGAGATCGACACGTTGCAGTAGCTGGCGCGGCCGGCGAGCTCGATGGTGCGGGTGTCCGCCTCCATCGCCCGGCGGTTCAGCAGGCCGGTGACCTTGTCGTGCAGGCTGGCGTGCGCCAGCTTCTCGTTGGTGATCGCCAGCTCGCGGTTCGACCGGCGGGCGCGCAGGTACAGGCGCCAGGTGGCGGCCACGCCCAGCGCGAGCACCGCGGCCAGCGCGAGCATCAGCGCGCGCTCGTTCGAGCGGCGCGACAGCTCCACCGCCTGCAGCGCGTTCTCGTGCTCCAGCTGCTCCACCTTGCGCTGGTGCTGCTCGAAGCTGGACTGGCGCTGCAGCGCCACCACCGTGTTCTTGCGATCCTTGCGCGCGAGCTCGTACTCCAGCACCAGCGCCTGGCGCAGGCGCACCAGGGCCTCGGCGGAGTCGCCGCCGCGCTCCAGCATGTCGATGTAGCGGTTGAGCTGGATCAGCAGCTCGGGGTCGCGCCGTACGCGCTCCAGCGCGCGCAGGCCCGCGTCGGCCTGCTGCTTGCCTTGCGCCACGTGGCCCAGGCCGATCTGGGCCATGCCCAGGTTGATCAGGGCGTGCGCGGCCGTCTCGTCGTCGTGCTGCGACTCCGACTCGTGCTGCGCGCGGATGGCCGACTCCGCGGCCCTGGCGTAGCTGTGCACGGCCAGGTAGGCAGTGGACAGGTTCATCAGCGCGTCCTGCTCGCTACTGAGCCACGACACCTGGCCGGCCTGCGAGTTCATGGTCTCCACGTTCTTCGAGCCGCCGGGCACCACCGCGTCGAGCCTGGCCGCGATCTGGCGCTGCGTGGCCACCGCCTGTTCGCGCGCATGTGCGGCGCGCGCGAGCTGGCCGTCGGCCGTGGCGGCCAGCGACTCCCACACCCAACCCACCACCACCAGGCCCTGGTCGGTGGAGCGCGCGCCCAACCTGCGGATGAGGGCGGCCTCCTGCAACGCGGTGGAGATCTGGCCCTTGACGATGCGCATGGGCGCCAGCGACTGCCAGGCCTGCGCCTCGCGTCGCGGGTTGTTCACCTCGCGCCCGGAGCGCGCCGCATCCTCGAACAGGCGGATGCCCTCATCGAGCTGGCCATTGCTCATGGCCAGGTCGCCGGCGGTCATCTCCACCCAATATTGCAGATCGGGGCTGGAGGTCTTGCGGGCGTACGGCAGCGCCTCTTCGACCCAGCCGAACGCCGCGCGATCCTGGCCCGAGAACGAGAGCAGCGACGCCTTGAGCGTGTAGGCCGAGGCCATGGCGGCGGCGTCGTGGGTGCGCTCGCCGACGTCGGTGAGCTCCTCGACCGCGGCATCCGCCACGGCGGGCTTGTCGACGGCGCCGTGGGCATAGCCCCAGGCGGCGAGGAAGGCGCGCAGGTCGTCGCCGCCGCTGGCGCGCGCCGGCGCCTCGAGCGGTCGCAGGTGCTCGATCACCTGGCCGGGATCGTTGCCGTAGAGCGACTCCACGTCGTACACCTGGCGGATGATGGGCTCGGTGCCCGCCGCCTGCGCCGATCCCACGGCCGCCAGCAGCGCGAGCCCGGCGGCGATGGCGCGCAGACATCCGCCCGCGCGGCGGCGGGACGTCCGGGCAGTCGGATAAGCAATCGGATGAACAGTCGAGAAGGCCACACCGCCTTATCGACCTGTAGCCGTGCTGATTGAAGCTCGGCCGGGCCCTCTCCTGCGTGACATAAGTCCGCCCGGCTGGGGCGGAGCGCGTCAGCCGGTGTTGCGCAGGCCCGCGGCGATGCCGTTGATGGACAGGTGGATGCCGCGCTGCACGCGCTCGGTGGTCGGATCGTCTTCCTTGCGCATGCGGTAGCGCCGCATCAGCTCGACCTGCAGGTGGTTCAGCGGATCCAGGTACGGGAAGCGGTGCTCGATGGAGCGGGCCAGCGACGGGTTGGCCTGCAGGCGCCCGGTCTCGCCCGTGATCTCGCCCAGCATCGCCTGCGTGCGTTCCCACTCAGCCTTGATGGCCCCGAAGATGCGCTTGCCCAGCTTCTTGTCGTCGACCAGGTCGACGTAGCGCGAGGCGATGCGCAGGTCGCTCTTGGCCAGCACCATGTCCAGGTTGGACAGCAGCGTGCGGAAGAACGGCCACTGCTTGTACATCTTGCGCAGCAGCTCCAGCCGCTTGTCGTGCTCGGCGCCGGGCGCGCCCAGGAACGACTTCACGGCCGAGCCGAAGCCGGCCCAGCCCGGCAGCGCCACGCGGCACTGGCCCCACGAGAAGCCCCAGGGGATGGCGCGCAGGTCTGCGATGCGCCGCGTGGACTTGCGCGAGGCCGGGCGCGAGCCGATGTTGAGCTCGGCGATCTCGCGGATGGGCGTGGCCGAGAAGAAGTAGTCGGTGAAGCCCGGCGTCTCGTAGACCAGCCCGCGGAAGGCCTGGAAGCTGGCCTCGCTGAGCGCCTCGGCGGCGTCGAGGAAGGCCTTGGGCGGCGCCTTGGTGGTGTGCAGCAGCGTGGCCTCCAGCGTGGCGGCCACCAGCGTCTCGAGATTGCGCAGGCCGATCTCCGGGTTGGCGTACTTCGAGGCGATGGCCTCACCCTGCTCGGTGAGGCGGGTCTGGCCGTTCAC
>JACMOG010000540.1 GCA_014378125.1 Vitreoscilla sp.
GACTCAATGCACGAGTTCCAGATGGAAATAGAACCGGGCGTCGTGCTGGGCCAGAAGTTGATCCCGGTGGCGAAGACCGGATGTTACATTCCGGGCGGCAAGTATCCGCTGATCTCCGCCGCCATCATGTCGGTCGCGACTGCACGCGTGGCGGGCGTGGGGCATGTGGTGGGTGCGGCGCCGCCGCGCGATGCCGAGGGCATTTACCCACAGACACTCTACGCGTTGCACGCATCCGGCGCCGACGAGATTTACTGCATCGGCGGCGTTCAGGCGCTGGCCGCCATGGCTTATGGCTGCGTTGGCATGACGCCGCGTGACATGATTACCGGGCCGGGCAACGCCTTTGTGGCGGAGGCGAAGCGCCAGCTTTTCGGCACGGTCGGCATCGACCTCCTGGCCGGCCCCACCGAGATCATGGTCATCGCCGATGAGACGGCCGATCCTGCGCTGGTCGCGACTGACTTGCTCGGCCAGGCGGAGCACGGGCCGGACAGCCCGGCCTGGCTCATCACCACCTCACGCCGCTTCGGCGAACGCGTGATGGCCGAGATCGCGCTGCAGCTGGAGACGCTGCCGACCGCGGCCGTCGCCGGCAAGGCGTGGGAGGTGTTTGGCGAGGTGATCGTTGTGGACAGTGACGAGGAAGCCGCCCTCGTCAGCGACGAATACGCGCCCGAGCATCTCGAAGTGCAGACCGCGTGCGACGACTGGTACCTCGGCCGCCTGACCAATTACGGCAGCCTCTTCGTCGGCGAGCAGGCTACGGTCGCTTATGGCGACAAGGGCGTTGGCACCAACCACACGCTACCAACGGGCCGCGCGGCCCGCTATACGGGCGGACTTTCGGTAGGCAAGTTCATCAAGTCAGTGACGTGGCAGCGCCTGTCCGACGCGGCCTCGCGTCGGATCGCACCGATCATGGGCCGCATTTGCCGCGAGGAGGGTATGCTCGCCCACGAGAAGACCGCCGATGTTCGCTTCGCGCGCTACGCGCCCAGGAACGACTGAGACTGCAACGCAGCGGGCCCGCAAGAGGCTTGCGCATCGGAGGAACGAAGATGAGCGACAGCACCAGGGTTTTGGCTTTGCGCCGGCAATTGCTTCAGGGGGCGGCGATCGCCACCACCGGACTGGCAGCGCCAGCCTACGCGCAGAACGCGCCGCGGGTGGCCCGCGTCTGGGGTGAGCCCGGCCCGTATGGCGGCGTCTTCGTGCAGGGCATGAACGAATGGGCCCAGCGCAACAACGCGAATATCCGCTTCGAGGTGGAGCAGATCCCGTGGGACGGCGTTACCGTGAAACTCACCACGGACCTCGCGGCACGCCGGCCGCCCGCGTTGATCAGCGTGGAGAGCCCCATCGCCTACCAGCTTGCCGCCGAAGGCCTGCTGGAACCGGTCGAGGACGTGAACCGCGCCATCCGCGCGCAGGAGCGCCTGGTGGATGGCTTCACACTGGAGCAGTTCGGCGCTTGGCGCGGCGTGCAATACGCGATTCCCGTGCATCACCAGCCCTGCCTGCTCGTTGTGCAGAAGGACATCATCGACGAACTTGGCCTCGGTGATCCCGCGACCTGGAACTGGGACCAGTTCGCCAACGCCGCGCGCACCATCGCCGAGCGCAAGCCGGGCATGGCGGGCTACACCATGGCGCTCGGCCGCAACCTCTGCGCCGACTATCACATCACGCAGTTCATCTGGCAGGCGGGCGGCATGACGTGGGACGCCGCGGCCGGCTTCCGCACCACCTTCGACAGCCCAGGGACGCTCGAGGCCTTCGAGATGATCCGCCGTCTGCAACCCTCGATGCCGCGCGCCTCGGTCGAGTTCAGCTTCCTGCAGGTCGTCGATCAGCACGCGACCGGGCGCACGGGGATGTCCGCCTATTGGGGCCGCACCATGGGCCGGGTGGCCGAGGAATCGCCTGCGCTGTTCAACAACATCGAATACTACCTGAACCCGGCGCATCCGCGCACCGGCGCGCGCTGGTCCTGGACGGACATCAACGGCTGGATCATCCCCCGTCGCGACAACGCCTTCATCCGCGAGACGAAAGAAGCCGTGGCCTATGTCTCCAACAGCGTGGACTGGATGGTGCGCTACAGCCACAGCCTGATGCCGAATGTGGGTCCCGTCTTCAAGGACGTGGCCGAGGCGCCGGCCATGTTGGCGCACCCTTTCTACAGGTCGAAGAAGCGCTCACTCGACGTGATTTTCAAGGAGAGTGTGCCGCATGCCTGCAATACCGGCCTGGAGATGAAGGGCGGCGTGAACCCGCTGGCCGGCGTGGCGCATGGGCGCAGCGTCTGGGCGCAATCCGTGCAGCGGATGTTGCTCAACAACGAGTCGCCCAAGACCGCGGTCGAATGGGGCCAACGCCAGTTCGAGGGCATCCGGCGCGACAACGCCCGTATGCTAGGCGGCTAAGGGCATGGCGCCGGGCCGGACGTCCGACCCCACCGCATGCCCCACCGCATGGATGACGCGCTAGGTATGGCACAGAGCAACCCTGTGCCGCCGGCGCGAAGCCGGCGGTTCTCGCTCTCCGACCGCCAGGTCGGCATCTTGTTCATGCTGCCCTTCATCATCACGGCCGCCGCCTTCATGGTCTGGCCGGTGATCGAGGCGGTGCGCATGGCGTTCTATGCCTACAACCCGCTCCGCCCCGACGATATCCACTGGGTAGGCATCGAGAATTTCCAGCGCATCTTCGATGACCCGCTGTTTTGGGAAAGCTTTCACCAGGCACTGATCTGGACCGGGTGGTCGATCTTCTTCCAGACGGTGCTCGGCGTGGGTCTCGCCATGCTGCTGAACATGACGCTGCCGGGCATGGCCATCTTCCGCGGCCTGCTGCTGTTCCCCTACATCGTGCCGACGGTGGTAATCGCCCTGAACTGGCGCTGGATCTTCAATTCCGAGATCGGCATCGTGAACCACGCGCTGCTGCAACTGGGCATCATCGACCAGAACATCGCCTGGCTCTCCACGCCCGACATGGCGATGGCGTCGGCCATCCTGCTCAACGTGTGGAAGTACACACCCTTCGTGATCATCTGCGTGCTGGCGCGCCTGCAGACCATCCCGACCGAACTTTACGATGCTGCCAAGGTGGATGGTGCGCGTTCCTGGCGCCGCTTCATCGATATCACGCTGCCGATGCTGAAAGAGGTGCTGGTGGTGGTGATTGTCTTCCGCACCATCTGGACGTTCAACAAGTTCGAGGAAATCTACCTTCTCACGCGTGGCGGCCCCGGCACCTCCACCTTCAACCTCGCCGTCTATGCCTTCGAGGAAGGCATGGCCAACTTGCGCCTCGGCGTGGCGGCGGCGACGGGTGTCGTGATGATCGCGCTGCTGCTGGTGGGTACCGTCATCTACGTCCGCGTCTCCGGCTTCGGGCGTGAGGAGAAATCTGCATGACCGCCCGGGACATCGCGATCCGCCTGGCTCTCTACTCGCTGCTGGTGGCGGTCACCTTCCTCGTCTGCTTTCCGCTCATCTGGGCCTTCTTCACAAGCATGAAGCCGAAGGATGAGATCTTCCTCTGGCCGCCCACGCTCTGGCCCAACACCTGGACGCTGGAGAACTACCGCGCGCTGCTCGTCGGCCGCGACGCCTACTTCCAGGCGGGCGCTGCCAGCAACAGCACGCCGCCACCCTCGGCGTTCTTCCTTGATTGGTTCTGGAACAGCGTGATCGTGACGGTGGGCACCACGGTCATCACCACCATCGTCTCCACACTTGCCGCCTATTCGTTGACCCGCTTCAGCTTTCCGGGCCAGCGCGCCGTGCCCTACCTGGCACTCGTGGGCTACATGGTTCCCTCCATCATCTTCGTCTTCCCGATGTTCCTCGTGATGGTGGATCTGCGCCTGACCGACACGCTGCTTTCGTTGGTCTTCGGCTATGTCTGCATCACGCTGCCCTTCTCGATGTGGCTGATGTGGGCCTTCTTCCGCGGCGTGCCGATCGAGATCGAGGAGGCGGCGCTGGTCGATGGCGCGTCTCGCCTGCGCGTCTTCTGGGAGATCGTGCTGCCGACCGCCTGGCCTGGCATCGTGGCGGCGGCGATCTTCACCGTCATCGTTTCCTGGAACGACTACCTGTTCGGCCGCGTCTTCATGAACTCCATGGAAAACCTGCCGCTCACCGTCGGCGTGATGCATTTCTTCGACGGCACACACGTGGATTGGGGATTGATGATGGCGTCCTCCGTGCTGATGACCATGCCGATGGCGATCCTGTTCATGGCGCTGCAGCGGCACCTGGTTGCCGGCTTCGGCGCCGGCGCCGTGAAGGGCTGATACGATGGATGTCCGTATCGAGGGCCTGTCCAAATCCTTCGGCACCAACCAGGTGCTGAAGTCGCTCGACATGACCTTCCCTGAACGCCAGTTCGTCACGCTTCTCGGCCCCTCCGGCTGCGGCAAGACCACGCTGCTGCGCATGATCGCAGGGCTCGAGCGCGCAAGCGCGGGGTCGATCTATTTCGGCGGCCACCGCGTCGATCACCTTTCGCCGGGTGACCGCAACATCACGATGGTGTTCCAGTCCTATGCGCTCTACCCGACGATGGATGTGGGCGCGAACATCGGCTACGGCCTGAAGGTCCGCGGCATGGGCCGGACCGAGCGGGCCGAGAAGGTGGGCGTCGTGGCGAAGGTGCTGGAGATCGGCGCGCTGCTGGCCCGCAAGCCCCGGGCGCTCTCGGGTGGGCAGCGGCAGCGCGTGGCGCTCGGCCGCGCCATGGTTCGTAAACCCGACATTTTCTTGATGGACGAACCGCTTTCCAACCTCGACGCCAAGCTACGCACGACGATGCGTGGCGAGCTGAAGCGCTTCCACCTCGACCTCGAAACCACCTCGATCTACGTCACGCACGACCAGCTTGAAGCCATGACCATGTCCGACCTGGTGGCCGTCATGAACCAGGGCGTGGTGCAGCAGTTCGGCACGCCGGAGGAGGTCTATGACCGGCCGGCGAACCTCTTCGTGGCCGGCTTCATCGGCAGCCCGCCGATGGACTTCGCCCAGGTAGAGGTCGGCTCCGAAAACGGCCAGCCGGTGCTGCACATCGCCGGCCGGGCAATCCCGGCTCCGCCGCAGTTCGACCTCGGCACGGCGCCGCGCCAGCTGACGCTCGGCATCCGGCCTCAAGATGTACGGATGGCCGCGCTGGATGATCCGCAGGCCGTTCCCGGCACGGTCTGGATTACCGAGCTTATCGGCTCGGAGCGGCTGATCGAAGTCGAGATTGCGCCCAGGATGCGCATCACCGCCGAGGTGAAAAGCAACGTCCGCGCGAACCTGAACGAGGCGTTGGCGGTGGCGTTCGACGCGTCAAAGGTACATCTCTTCGACCACGCGACGGGGTTGGCGCTGCCGCGGCGCTGAGGCGCCGTGCGCAACGCGCCGCGGCGCCGACGTCGCATCAGGCCAACGCGGATCGCGACTATGGCGAATTTCAAATTCGGAACACATGACATGACCAACCCGTATCACCCCGACCGCGGCGACTATCCGCGCGACATGGTTGGCTGGGCGTCAGCCCCCGGATCCGCGTTGGCCCGGAGGAGCAGTTCTCGCGCTGCAGATTGTCGTCAACTATGAGGAAGGCGGCGAGAACTCCGTTCTGCATGGCGATGCGGGCAGCGAATACTTTCTGACCGAGCATATCACGACCAGCGCCATCGGCCGCCGCCATCTGACAACGGAAAGCTTGTGGGAGTTCGGCAGCCGCCTCGGCTTCTGGCGGCTCTGGCATGAACTGACCCGCCGACAGCTTCCGGTCACCTGTTACGGCGTCACCATGGCGCTGGGCCGGAACCCTGATGCGGTCGCGGCCATGAACGACGCCGGCTGGGAGATCGCGACCCACGGCCCTGCGATGGAATGTGGCGCCGCCAGACGGGGCGTCGGAGGAGCGCGCGCAACTTGAGGAGACGCTGACCTTGCACGCCAGCATCTGCGGTGCTCCTGCCCGGCTTCTGGCCTGCTGCCGGTTCGATGGACACCGAGATAAGGTTTTTCAACCGTATCGGAGTTCCATATGCAGCGACGGGTATTCAGCCGAGAGTTCAAGCTTGAGGCGGTGAAGTTGGTGACAGAGCGCGGCGTGGCCGTGTTGCAGGCGGCCCGCGACCTGGACGTGGCCGAGAGCGTGTTGCGGCGCTGGATGCGC
>JACMOG010000541.1 GCA_014378125.1 Vitreoscilla sp.
GCTGGTGGACGGCAAGGTGTGGGAAGACCACGCCTCGCCGCGCGGCCTAGCCGCTGCCGCCGAACGCGTGCGCCCCGGCTGCGGCTTCGACGCCGAGGCCGTGTTCGCGGCGCGCGACGCCGGCGACGCCGAGATGGCCGCGCTCGTGGACCAGTGGTTCGCGCTGCTGGCCACGGGGCTGGCCAACCTGCTGTTCGCGTTCAACCCGGCGCGCGTGATCGTGGGCGGCGGCATCACCGCGCGCGGGCCGGCCTTCCTGCAGGAGCTGCGCGAGCACATGCGCCAGCGGCTGCGGCCCGAGTTCCACCGCATGTGCGACATCGCGCTCGCCTCGGCCGGCAACCATGCCGGGCTGCTGGGCGCGGCGCGGCTGTGGCTCACCCAATACGGCGGCGCCGTCACGCCCGCCTCGAACGACTGACCGCCATGCAAGTGCTGCTCAACCACGTGGGCTTCGCGCCCTCAGGCGCCAAGCGCGCCACCGTCCAGGCGGCGCAGCCGCTCGCCGCGCAGGCGTTCTCGGTCGTCGACGTGCGCACGCGCGCCATCGTCCACACGGGCACGACCGTGCCGGTGGCGCCCGTCGCCGGCTGGCAGGGGCGGCACTTCGCGCACGCGGACTTCGACGCCGTCGTGTCGCCTGGCCGCTACGCCCTGATGCTGGACGGCACGTGGCCGCCGGTGCAGTCGGAGCCGTTCGACGTCGCCGACGGCCTGTTCGGCAGCCAGATGCTGTCGGACCTCGTCCACTACTTCAAGGGCCAGCGCTGCACCGGCCTGTTCGACGATGCCGACCGCCACGCGCCGCTGCTCGACACCCGCGAGCCGCGCGACGTGCACGGCGGCTGGTACGACGCCTCGGGCGACTGCTCCAAGTACCTGTCGCACCTGTCTTACGCCAACTTCATGAACCCGCAGCAGACGCCGCTGGTCACGTGGACGCTGCTGGCCGGACGCGATCGGATCCCGGCGCAGTCGAAGTGGCTGGACGAGCGCATCGTCGACGAGGCGCTGCACGGCGCCGACTTCCTGGTGCGCATGCAGGCGCCGGACGGGTTCTTCTACACCACCGTGTTCGACAAGTGGAGCAAGGACGAGCACCAGCGCGAGATCTGCGCGTATGCCACGCAGAAGGGCATCAAGTCGGCCGACTACCAGGCGGGGTTTCGACAGGGCGGCGGCATGGCCATCGCGGCGCTCGCGCGGGCCGCGGGCGCGCATCGGGACGGCGAGTCCACGCGCGCTGGCTACCTTGCCGCGGCCGTGCGCGGCTTCGAGTTGCTGGCCCAGCGGAACACCGAGTTCCTCGACGACCACGAAGAAAACTTGATCGATGACTACTGCGCGCTGCTGGCGGCCGCGGAACTTTTCGCGCGCACGGGCGAGGCGCGCTGGCGTGACGCGGGCGAGGCGCGCGCCCGCGCGATGCTGGCCCGGCAGGACGACGCCGGCTTCCTGTGGTGCGACCGCGCTCGCACGCGCAGCTTCTTCCACGCCAGCGACGCCGGACTGCCCTGGCTCGCGCTGATGCGCTTCCTCGAGTGCGGGCCCGAGCCGGAACTCGCCGCACGGATCCGCGCCGCGCTGCTCGCCGGCTTGCGCTTCGAGCTCGCGATCACGCAGTCCGTCGCCAACCCGCTGGGGTATCCGCGCCAGTACGTGGCGATGCCGGGCCGCGAGGCCGCCACGCAGTTCTTCGTGCCGCACGCCAACGAGAGCGGCTACTGGTGGCAAGGCGAGAACGCCCGCCTCGGCGCGCTGGCCACGGCCGCGCGCGCCGCGCGGTCGCTGCACCTGGCCGACGCCGCCTTCGATGCCGACCTGGCTGCCTACGCCCAGCGCGCGCTCGACTGGCTGTTCGGCGCCAACCCGTTCGACACCTGCATGCTGCAGGGCTGGGGCCACAACCCGCCGCGCTACGAGCCCGGGTTCTGGAACGCGCCCGGCGGCGTGTGCAACGGCATCACCTCCGGCCTCGCCGACGAGGCCGACATCGATTTCCGCAAGCCTGAAGAAACAGAGCCAATGCACTCGTGGCGTTGGACCGAGCAATGGATTCCGCATGCCGCGTGGTTGTTCGCCGCGCTGTCGTACGGGCTACCGATGCCACAAACATCCCACCCCATCGCAGCGGACGAAAACTGACCCCGCAGTTTTCGTAGCCGCCTTCAGAGGCAGCCATGTCCTTTCGTTTGAACCCCTTCGCATTGGCGGCGACGCTGCTGATGACCGGAGCGCCGAGCCCTGCCCGCGCGCAGGTCGCGGCGCCGGCCCCCGACGCCGCGGCGTCGTCGCCCACCCAGGCCGACACGCAGGTGGTCGAGGTCAAGGGCATCCGCGCGTCGTACGCCAACTCCCTGAACAGCAAGAAGGGCGCGGACACGGTGGTCGAGGTCGTCACGGCCGAGGACATCGGCAAGCTGCCGGCCAAGAACGTGGCCGACACCGTGCAGCGCCTGCCCGGCGTCAACATCAGCTCCAACTCGGGCGGCGACGGCGCGTTCGCCGACGCCAACCGCGTGAGCATCCGCGGTACCTCGCCGTCGCTCACGCAGACCCTGATCAACGGCCACAGCGTGGGTAGCGCCGACTGGTTCATCGCCAACCAGGGCGTCAACGGCGGCGCCTCGGGCCGCAGCGTCAGCTACGACCTGCTGCCCGCCGAGATCGTGGGCCAGGTCACCGTCTACAAGAGCGCGCAGGCCGACCTGATCGAAGGCGGCGCCGCAGGTTCGGTGGACATCCAGACGCGCTCGCCGCTGAGCCTGGCCAAGTCGCTCACGCTCGATGCGTCGCTCGACGCGGCCTACAGCACGTCCACACGCAAGGCGGATCCGCAGGCGAGCGCGCTGATCGGCTGGAAGAACGAGGCGAAGAACTTCGGCGTCATCTTCCAGGCGTTCTCGGAGAGTCGCCACGATCGCCGCGACGGCCAGGAGTTCCTGGGCTACGACAAGATCTCGTTCCAGGACATCTACGGCCCCGCCGCCGACCTCGCCGCGCTGCACGCGGCCCACCCGGGCCTGGACGGCGCGACCTTCGCCAACAACGTCAACGCGACGCTGCTGGAGATGAAGATGCAGCGCAAGGGCGCGATGCTCGACGTCGAGCTGAAGCCCACCAGCGCGCTGCGCATCGACGTGAACGGGTTCTACTCGAAGCTCACCGAGACCAACCAGGACTCGAGCCTCGAGACGGAGCAGACCGCGCTGATCGGCGGCGGCGTGCTGCCCGACACCTACACCGTCAACGGAAACGGCCTGCTCACCAGCGCCACGTGGAACCAGGCCACGATGCCCGACTACCTGACCACGGGCGCCTACCAGGCCGACTACGACAAGTACTACCGGCCCGGCGAGAACGCCCGCGTGTACTACGCCGACGTCGACGTGGACTTCGCCGCCTCCGACAAGCTGCGCCTCACCGGCAAGCTGGGCAAGACGCAGGCGGTGGGCGCCACGCCCAACGAATACGCGTACGTCACCAACGTCGGCAACGCCGGCCTCAGCTACCAGATGAACGGCCTGTACAAACCCGGCGACGTCTCGTTTCCCGGCTACATCAACACCGGCAACTTCAACGACCCGCACCTCTTCCAGGCCTACGCGGGCCTCAATAAGGTGAGGTCCACCGACCAGGAGACGTACTTCCAGGCCGACGCCGAGTACGCCGTGGAAAGCGGCATCCTCGACTCGTTCAAGTTCGGCGTGCGCCTGACCAGGCACCAGCGCGCCGTACTGGACTACTACAACGACGGCTGCCAGGCGCAGATCCCCGACGACACCTACACGCAGTGCAACGGCGTGGCGCAGTGGAGCGGCCAAGTGGAGAACCGCTACGGCCAGGGCATGGGCGGCGGCCCGGGCTTCCTCAGCAACATCTGGCAGCTGAGCCCGGGCGCGATCACCAGCTACGTCAACGCCAACCTGCCCGCGTCGTCGCTGCCGTATTCCTGGCCGAGCAGCTTCGTCGTCGAAGAGAAGACGCAGGCGCTGTACGGCATGGCGCGCCTGGTGGGCGACAAGTGGAAGGGCAACGCGGGCCTGCGCGTGGTGCGCACCCAGCAGTCGGCGCACTACAACGAAGGCGCGGACGCGGCGGCGCCGGGCCAGCAGGTGTACTCGGACCCGCACAACGGCGACTACATCCACGTCACCACCGACAAGACCTACACCGACCTGCTGCCGAGCGCCAACTTCAGCTATGACTTCTCCAACAAGCTGGTCGGCCGCTTGGCCGCATCGCGCACCATGACGCGCGCCGACTACACCGACCTGGCAGGCGCCGTGAGCCTCAATGGCCAGAACGGCACGGGCTCGGGCGGCAACCCGCAGTTGAAGCCGGTGCGCTCGAGCAACTTCGACGCTTCGCTGGAGTGGTACTTCGCGCCGCAGTCGCTGCTGGAGGTGGGCGTGTTCTACATGGACCTCACGTCCTACATCGGCTACGGACAGACGATCGTCCTCGCGCCCAACCTGCAGCAGAACCCGATCGTGACGACGCCCACCTACGCCTACACCGTGGCGCAGCCCGTCAACGACAAGGGCACCAACAAGGGCGTCGAGATCGCGTTGCAGCAGCCGGTCTGGGGCGGCTTCGGCGTCGACCTTAACTACACGTACACGCTGGGCCGCGACTCCAACGGCGCGCCGCTGGCCGGCTCGTCGAAGAACACGACCAACGTGCAGGGCTGGTTCGAGAACGACGCGTTCAGCGCGCGGCTGATCTACAGCTACCGCTCGGCCTTCCTCACCGGCATTGTCAGCGCACTGCCGCAGTACGTGGACGGCGCGGGCGACCTGTCGGCCTCCCTGAACGTGAAGCTCACGCCGCAGCTGTCGATGTCGTTCGACGCCAAGAACCTCACCGGCCAGCTGGCGCGCCAGTACGTGCTCAACCGCGACATGCCCGCCGCGATCTACAACAACGGCAAGCAGTTCTACCTCGGACTGAAATACTCCCTGTGATCATCGCTCTTCTTCCCCGACAACGCATCGTCTCCATCGACGCGTTCCGCGGCCTCACGATCCTCGTGATGGTCTTCGTCAACCAGCTCGCCGGCGTGAGCGGCGTGCCGCAGTGGGCGCGCCACATGAAGGCCGACGCCGACGCGATGAGCTTCGTCGACGTCGTGTTCCCGGCGTTCCTGTTCATCGTGGGCATGTCGATCCCTTTCGCGCTGGCGCAGCGCCAGGCGCTCGGCGACGACGGTGCCACGCTGCAACGCCACGTGCTCGGCCGCACGCTGGGGCTGGTGGTGCTGGGGCTGTTCATGGTCAACGCCGAGGAGGGCTTCAATCCGGCGCAGATGCCGTTCAACATCGGGGGGTGGTCGTTGGGCCTCTACCTGTGCACGTGGCTCGTGTGGGGGGTATACGGCAGCGCGGAGGCGGGTGGTCGCAACACCTGGCGCGCCGTAGGGGCGCTGGGCTTCCTCGTGCTGGCCTGCGCGTATCGGGGCGGGCCCGACGGCAAGGCGTGGATGACGCACCAGTGGTGGGGCATCCTGGGCCTGATCGGCTGGTCGTACCTGATCTCGGCGTCGGCCTACCTGGCCGGGCGAGCGCGCATCGCCGTGCTGCTGGCTGCCACGGCCGCGTGCATCGGGTGCTACGCGCTGTGCCACGCGTTCCCGGCCGAGGCGTATCCGCGCTGGGCCGACCTGACCGATTGCGGCGGCCTCGTGTGCGAGACCTCGCTGACGCTGCTGGGCGTGGTCACCGCGCTCGTCTTCTTCCGACGGCCGGCCGAGCATGCGCCGCTGCGGCGCCTCGGCTTCGCGGTCGCGCTGATCGTTGCGTGCGTGGTGGCCGGCGCGCTCCTGCGGCCGGCGTACACGATCTCGAAGATCTACGCATCGCCCACCTGGTGCCTGTACTCGGCGGCGGTCTGCATCGCGCTGTTCGCGGCGCTTCACGCGATCGTCGAGCTGCGCGGCCACGCGCGCTGGGTGCGCTGGCTGGCGCCGGTGGCGGCGCAGCCGTTGGTGGCCTACCTCATTCCGTTCGTGGTGGTGGGCATCGAGGACGCCTTCGGCGTGGGCTTCCCCGCCGTGCTCGACCAGGGCGCCGCGGGCGTGGCCTTCTGCGTGACGATGGTGCTGTTCGTGCTGGGCGCGACGGCGCTGGTGTCGCGCAGGGTGAAGCTGCAGCTGTAACCGATCGAGGGGTCTCGATCAAGGGGTCTGGCATCTCCGCCGTACCCGGCGGCGATGCCTGACCCCTTCGAGCCAGCATGGATCCCGCGACTTCGCGGAGGATGACACCAAACCCGGGTTGCCCTCGCTCGCCCTTCTTTGCATACTGGTCTCGCTTACCCACAAATACCGCCGGGGGCACCACGGCCCGGCAAGCGAGGAGACCGCATGTTCAGTCGCCGGCCACCGCAGCCGCCCATCGTGACGACCCCCGTCGAATCGCAGCCCGACTTCGCCGGTGCCATCCGCAGCATCGCCACGCAGGCGGCCGAGCTGGGCCGCGGCGCCGCCGAGCTCGACGGCGTCATCGAGGACGTGGTCGCGGCCAGCAGCGGCCAGGTGACCGAGATCGGGCAGCTCGCCGCCGACATGCAGGCGATGGTGCAGTCCAACCGCGCCATCGAGGCCAGCGGCGGCGCCAGCCGCGTGGCCATGGGCCAGGCCCGCGAGGCCGTCGCGCAGGTGGGCGAGGGCGTGCTGGGCGAGGTCACCTCGCTGCGCGACGTGGGGCGCGCGGCCGCCGGCATCACCCAGGTCGCGCTGCA
>JACMOG010000542.1 GCA_014378125.1 Vitreoscilla sp.
CAGGCGATGCATCAGCGCGGCAGGGTCCTCGGCGTCGTCGACGTGGGTGGGCGCCGGCGCGGCACTCGCGGGCACGAGCGCGGCCGCATGCGCGAGGGCCTGCGCGGGCAGGCGCGCGAGGACGGCGTCGGCGGAGAACTCCTCCATCGTCTCGAGCTTGATGCGCAGGGCCACGCCCAGCTTGTCCTGCAGGCCGGCGATCTCGGCCAGCGGCGCCATGCGGGCGAACACCGTCTCGAAGTTGTCGATGTCCACGCGCACCGCGCGGCGCTGGGCCAGCGGCCCGCGCTCGGCCGACGGGCGGCCGGAGAAGTCGCCCAGCACCACCACGCGGAACGGCGCGACGTCGCCATCGTCATCGGAGCGCTGGCGTCGCGGCGACGGCGCGTGGCCGATGTTCAGTTCGATCGATGACGGCATGGCGGCTTTCCTTGGAGGCACAGGTTCTCAGCCCAGGCTCTGGGCGACGAGCTTGCCGTTGGCCAGCGACCACGCGTGCCCGTGCATGGGCTGCTCGTCTTCGGCGATGTAGAAGTCGACCGGGCCGAAGAACTCGGCGAGCTGCGGCTCCGAGCACGTGGGCAGGTAGTTGCGCATCACCCGCGGGTCGTAGAAGCGGAAGTACAGCGACTCGAGGTTGGGCCCGTACACCTGCACCTGCTGGCGAACGTGGCGCCACAGCGCCGGCAGCGCCAGCTTGCTGGTGAGGAACACGCCCCAGTTCTGCCCCCAGCACTCGGCCAGCAGGCGGCGCGTGAAGGGCGAGCTGAGTTCCAGCTCGACGAGGTACGGCGCCACCACGGCCATGTCGGGTTCGAGCTGGCCGGTGAACAGGCAGCGCCAAGGCGGGGCGCCGGCACCGTGCAGCGCGCCCAGCAGCGTCTGGTTCTGGGCGCCATCGAGGATCACGTACGCCGGCATGTCGCCGGCCTCTTGCCAGAGTCGGGTCTGCACGACCGCGGGCATCGGAAGGGAGCGTTCGGACATGGGTTCCTGTTCAGGGGATCGAGTGCGTCATCTGGCCTTCTACGACGATTCCGATCACGCCGCCCCACGCGCATGCGAGCTTGGAGTTGATGTTGAGCGAAGGCGGCCCGGACAGCGGGATGGTGGGCGAGCCGGGCGCCCACGGCGCGGGGATGACGGGCACGCAAGGCATCGGTGTGAGCACGCCCAGCGCAGCGGCCGTTGCCGCCGCGACCGTGGGGTTGGACGGCGACTGGCACATGCCGAACGGCAGGATGTTGACGAACGGGATGTTGTCCATGATGTTGGCGGCCGGCTGGCCGTCGGTGAACACCATGTTCTTCGGCAGCACCATCAGCTTGGCGGGGGCCATGCCGAACGTGCAGTTGGTGGAGGCGAGATTGCAGACGTGGTTGGGCATCGTGGTCTCCTTTGCCGGCGTGTCAGCCCGGGCAGTTGGACGACACGAACGGCGCGCCGGTGGCCGCGGCCACGACGAAGCTGCTGGCCTTCGGCGAGAAGGCGGTGGGCGGCGTCGGCGCCGCGGGCGCCGCGAGCTTGGCGCCGCCCTCGCTGGTCATGGCGTCCTTGTGCGCCTTGGCCGCCTGCGGACTGATGGGGCTGCCGGAGCCCTTGCTGCCGCCGGTGTTGACGTTGACCATCGCGCCCTTGATGTCGATGCCCGCCGGCCCCAGCGTGATGAAGTTGGCGCCGCACACCAGCGAGACCATCATCGGCGACTCGAGCACGATCTTGGAGTTGGCCTTCAGGTGCACCTCGTCGCCGCCGTCGACCAGGAACGCCTTGCCACTCTTGAGGTGCACGTCGGACGTGACGTCCATCGACCACATGCCCTTGATGGCCTCGTTGTGGTCGCCGGTGGTGGTGACGTGACGGTCGGCGTCGTAGGTGGCGTGGTCGTCGCTCTTGACGTAGAGATGGCGCTCGTTGCCGATCCAGGTCTTGTCGTCGTTGAGCACGCGCCTGTCGAAGTCGTTCTGCGCCTGCAGGTAGATCTGCTCGGCGCCGTCGGTGTCGTCAAAGCGCAGTTCGTTCCACTTGCCGGCCACGTTCTTGCCGTCCGGGCCGATGCTCAGCGTCTTGAGTCCGGTGAACGGCGCCGAGGCCGGAAGCTTGAACGGCGGCATGTTCTCGGCGTTGTGAACCCGGCCGATGACCACCGGACGATCCGGGTCGCCTTCGAGGAATTGCACCAGCACCTCTTCGCCGATGCGGGGCATGTTCTGGAAACCATAGCCCTTGCCGGCCCAGGGTGTGGACACGCGGGCCCAGCACGATTGCTTGGCGTAGCGGTCCCAGAAGAACTGCACCTTGACGCGACCCAGGTTGGCGCCGATGGGATCGCCGCCGCCACTGGCATCGGTGTCGGTGCGGAAGTCGGCCACCACGAGCGCGGTCTGCGTGCCCGACACCGTGGGACGCGGCGCCAGCCGCCCCGCCCGGAACTGCCTGGAGGCCGGGATGCACTGGAACTCGCAGCGGAAGCTGGCGCCCGCAGACGCGTCGCCCGAAGCCGTCAGGTTGTTGGCCGCCCGGAAGCTGTGCGCCACCACCAGGTACTCCTGGTTCAGGGCGTCGACCGGGTGGTCCTTCATGGTCGTCTTGAAGCCGACCTGGATGTTGCGCTCGGTGCCGGCGCCGCGCCCGACGGCATAGCGGCAGGAGGACTCCTCGCCGCGGATCTGCGCGTAGGTCTTCGCGAACGACGAGGTGGTGGTATCGGCCGGGAAGTCGAAGCTCTCCTCGCCGTCGTTCGTGTGGCCGCTGGCGTGGGAGCTCACCGAGGCGATCTGGGCGTTGGGGGTGACGTAGTTGTAGTCGCCGGTGGCATAGGCGCCGGGCTGCACCTGGCTGCTCAACTCGAACGCGGTGATGGTGGCTTCGTCGCGGCTGGCGCCGTTGAAGCTGATCTGGGCCAGCCCCGGCGTCGCCTCGTGCTTGCCCTTGCTGTCGACCAGCACCATGGTGTGCGCGCCGTCGTCGTGCTTGAAGAAATAGTAGATGCCCGCGTGCTCGGCCATCCGGCTGACGAAGTTGAAGTCCGTCTCGCGGTACTGCACGACGAAGTCGCGCGTCTCGGTGCTGCCGACCTGGTTGTCTACCGTCATCAGCCCGGGCTCGGTCATGAGCTTGTTGACCAGGTCGCCGATGGCGATCTGGTTGAAGACTCGCGCATTGGCGGCCCGGGTCATCATCCAGGCCCCAGGATGCAGTGTGACGAGATAGAGGTAGCCGTCGCTGCCGTCGAACGCCGAGGTCGCGACCTTGCCGAACACGGAGAAGCGCGTGACGTAGCCGTTGAAGTAGCGCGGAGGGACCGCGCCGCCGAGCTCGAGCGAGACCGTGGCATTGGTGCCGAGCATCTGCTCGGCGGTGATGTCGGGACGCTTGGAGATCAGTTCGAGGTTGTACTCGAACAGCCGTCCCAACTCCTCGCGACCGCTGATGGTCTGGACCACGAACGCGTCGGCGCCCAGCGCGGTCGCTATGTTGAGCATTCGGGTCATGTCGGTTGCTCCAGGGAAGTGATGTGGCGTTGGGATGGGGCCGAGGTGCGGTGCCCGTTCATTTCCTGGACTCGCAGGGATCGACGCCGCGGGGCGTCGGCGCGAGCTTGAATTCGGTCCTGGCGCCGTCCTTGCGACCGACGTACTCGAACGAGTTCACCTCGGCGCCCTGCATGCTGAGCAGGTAGCGACCGCCGACCTGGTCGTGCACGACTTCCAGCCACTCCTCGTCGAGTTGGGAGTGTCCGCTGTCGGCCATGGGCGTCTCCTTGCTGCGCGACAGCACCAGCGGGATCCAGGCCTTCGAACCGACGTAGCGTACGAACGCGGTCTCGTTGTCGTCATCGGTGTCGATCAGCCGCAATTGCAACAGCTTGGCCGGCCGGCCGGAAAACTGGAAGCAGCGCGTCTGCACCTGCGCCGCCGGCTCGGCGAACGCCGATTGCACGGCCAGCTGCGACAGGAGCGCGCCCAGGGCAGCAAGGTGAACGAATTTCATTTGACGCCTTCCGTGGCCTTGGCGATGGCCTTCGTGCGCGTGTAACCGTACGCGAGATCGGGATCGGGCAACTTCGGATCGGACGCCGGCGTGGCCGGCGACTCCGGCGCCGCGCCGTGATGCGCCTTCGCGGCCGCCTTGGCGGCCTTCGCGGCCTTGGCGGCGGCCTCGGCCTTGAGCTTGCTCAGTGTCTTCAGGTCCTCCGCTGCCTGGAGGTCGAGGTAGCGCTGGTAGCCGGCCTTGCGCTCGTTGGCATCGGGCTTGGCGATGCCCTTGCGGTTGGCGCTGGCGTCGTTCCAGAGGCCCCAGGCGAACGCAAAGATGCGCCAGTCATGGACTTCGCTCTTCTCGAAGGGGATGTAGGTCGCGTCCCCGATGTTGACCGTCTTGCACGTGTGCACCAGCAGCCAGTCGAACGCGATCGCCAGGCGGTCGTGGCGATCGTCGTAGCCGTTGAAGCCGCCGTTGATGCGGCAGCAGATGAAGCGCAGGTCGTTCTTGTCGGCCCAGGGACTGAGGTCGCGGTACTTGTCCCAGAACCAGGTGGCGGAGTCGACGGCCCACTTGGGCTCTTCGACCTCCTTCGCATGCTCGCCCAGGAAATCGTGCGTGACCGCCTTGCCGTAGGCCTTGTAGTTGGGCTCGGAGGTCAGTTGCAGCAGGCCGCGGCCTTCGTACCCGCCGTGGTGGGCGCCGATTTCCTTCATCCACTTCAGGTCGCCCGTCTCCGGCCCGACCTGGGCCAGGAAATGCGCCTTGCGCAGGCAGGTGGTGATGCCGTAGGTCTTGAACGAGTCGTTGAGCATCGGCAGGAAGGCGACGCAGTTGGCCTCGGTCGCTTTCGGAAAGACGCTCACCATCTCGTCGTGCGTCAGGTCGCGGTTGCACGCGCACACCAGCGACTTCTGTGGCGGCGGAGGCGGGGCGGCCTTGCTCGCGGCGTCGTGTTTGCCGACCGAACCGGGGGTGCCGCCCGACTCGCTCGCCTTGTGCTTGCCCGTCGAACCGGGCAGCTTGGCCTGGCCCGGCGGATGCGCGCCGCCCGTCGGGCCCTGGTGGCGGAATTCACCCATGGCGGATTGCTCGCGTGTTCGTCGTGCGCTGCGCTTCGCGGCTGCGGGTACCGCACCACGCATGACACGCCCCCGCCCGTTCCGAAAGCGGCTGCGACACCGACGTGAAAACTTCGAGAGGATGGCTTTGGTGCATCAGCGTGTCTCGCGATCGACCTTCGAGAAACCCCGGACAACACGTCCGTCGGCAAGGATGCGGCACGGCGTGTCGAGGCGCCGGAGGATACTCCGACTCGCTCGCGGCGATCAGCACTGCTTGCAGCAAGGACCCATCGGCACAACGCCTCTGCGAAACCCGAGTTGCAGTGAATGCACTATAGCGCAGGCGATGCGCCGCAGATACGGCTCGGCGCCCCCCATCAAGGGGGATATGGGGGGCGATCGTCCCGCCGTTCAGCCGCCCTGCAGCCGGCGCACGAGGCGCGCGGCCCAGCCCGGCGACTGCGGCGTGCCTACCTGCACCAGCAACGCCGAGACGTTGTCGCGGCCGCCGGCCTCGTTGGCCGCGTCCACCAACAGCGACGCTGTCTCGTTGAGCGGCTTGCCGGCCACGAAGTGCGCGGTGATGGCGGCGTCGTCGAGCATGTCGGTGAGGCCGTCGGAGCAAAGCAGGAAGATGTCGCCCACCAGCGCCTCGTGGTCGTGCACCTCGAGGTCGATCTCGTCCTCGATGCCCAGCGCGCGCGTGACGATGTTGCGGAAGCGGGTATCGAGGATGGCGTCGACCGACAGCGCGCCCATGGCGATCTGCTCGTCGACCCAGCAGTGGTCGCGCGTGATCTGTTCGAGCGTGCCTGCGCGGTAGCGATAGCAGCGCGAGTCGCCGAGGTGGGCCACGGTCATGCGGTCGTGCATCAGCACGGCGACGACCAGCGTGGAGCCCATGCCCTCGTAGTCGGGCTCGCGGCGAGCCGCCGCGATGATGCTGGAATTGGCGCGCGCCGCGGCGAAGCGCATGTCCTCGTGCAGGCCGGTGCGGTCGTCCGACACGGGCTCCGCGTTGAGGTGCGGCAGCGCGGAGGCGAGCTCGTCGAAGATCTCGTCGACGGCCATGCGGCTGGCCACCTCGCCGGCGGCGTAGCCGCCCATGCCGTCGGCCAGGATGGCGAGGCCGAGGTTCGCGTCGAAGCGGACCGCGTCCTCGTTGGCGGACCGCACGCGGCCAGGATCGGTGCGCGAGGCGATCTCGCAGTGGGGTGCCGTGGTGCTCAGGGTGGGCATCTCGTTCTTAGCGTCGAAAGACGGGGTCGAAGTCGGCCCCTTGCTGCACGGCGCGTTCCTTGAAGAAAACAGCGACGCGATAGTCGCGGGCGACGCCGGGGGCGCCGTCGGCATAGAGTTCCATGAGTCGTCGCGACGAGGCCGCGTGGCCGCGCTGGCTGGCCTCGCGATACAGGCCGATGGCGGGGATCACCTGCAGTTGCAGCTCGAGGTCGCGCGCCCGGACATAGAGCTCGTCGACGGGCATGTGCGATTCGGACGTGCGCGACATCGGCGTGCGCACCGGCCCGGCGACCGTGGCCGCGCTGGTGTAGACGACGGTAGGCCGCGGCATCGCGGTGGGCGCGGAGGCCGCGCGCGCCTGGACCTTGATGGCGTGCGCCGACTTCGACGGCGCGGACGCCGCGGCGATGGCGACGGCCCCGGGGGCGGCTACAGGGGCGGCTACAGGGGCGGCTACAGGGGCGGCTACAGGGGCGGCTACCCGGACGACGTGAGACTGGTGAGACGGCTC
>JACMOG010000543.1 GCA_014378125.1 Vitreoscilla sp.
CACCGCGAAACCCCATCCGACGACAGCGCCGCGCTAATGCCGCCACGCTCCCACTACCAGGCCTGCACCCGCCAGCGTCAGCAACAGCCACAGAGTCGGCGGCATGCGGCCCGCCTGTAAGGCCGCCATCGACAGTGCGCCGTACGCCACCAGCTCGCCCTGCGGAATGAAAATGACCCGCGTGACAGAAAAGACCAGCACCAAGGCCAGTGCCATCAATCCGTAAATCGCGCCATTGACCAGGCCGTCCTGCGCTAACAGCAGGGCAATCTGTGCATCCATGAATGTCTTTCGTTGGAAGCCGGTGTTGCCGGCCTCCGGCGCTCAGGGCTGGTATTTCCAGGTGCCGTTTTCGATCTTGACCATCACGCGGGCGCGTTGGTCCAGGCCGAGGTGGTCGGTTGGCGAGAGCGTGAAGATGCCGTGTGCGCCAGCCAGTTCTTTCGTCTGTTCCAGCGCGTCGCGCAAAGCAGCGCGGAACTCGGGCGTGCCGGGCTGCGCCTTTTTCAAGGCCACCGGAATAGCCGTGGTCATCAGCAGGCCGGCATCCCAGGCGTGCGCGCCGAAGGTCGACACGCTGCCCTTGCCGTATGCCGCCTCGTACGCCGTGACATAGGTCTGCGCGCTCTTGCGCACCGGGTTCGACGCTGGCAACTGGTCGGCCACCAGCACCGGGCCGGCCGGCAGGAACGTACCCTCCACGTCCTTGCCACCGACGCGCAGGAAGTCGGCATTGGCCACGCCATGGGTCTGGTACATCTTGCCGGCGTAGCCACGTTCTTTCAGCGTCTTCTGCGGCAGCGCGGCAGGCGTGCCGGAGCCGGCCACCAGCACCGCGTCGGGGCGCGCTGCGATGAGCTTGAGCGTCTGGCCGGTGACCGACGTATCGGTGCGGCCGAAGCGCTCGCTGGCCACGATGCTCAGGCCCTTGAGGCCCGCCGCCTTGGCAAACTCCTGCGACCAGTCTTCGCCGTACGCGTCGGAAAACCCGATGAATCCGACCGTCTTGATACCGATTTTCTGCATGTGCTCGGCGATGGCGAGCGACATCATGATGTCGTTTTGCGGCGTCTTGGAGACCCACTTGCGCTTGGCATCCATCGGCTCGACGATGCGGGCCGAAGCCGCCATCGAGATCATTGGCGTCAGCGCTTCGGACGCGACGTCGATCATGCCCAGCGATGCCGGCGTGATGGTCGAACCCAGGATGATGTCCACTTTGTGCTCGGCCAGGAACTTGCGCGCGTTACTGACAGCTGCCGTCGTGTCGGAGGCATCGTCCAGCACGATGTAGTTCACCTTCTGGCCGGCGATGGTCTGCGGCAGCAGCGCGATTGTGTTCTTCTCCGGGATGCCCAGCGACGCGGCCGGGCCGGTGGCCGACACGGTGACGCCGACGTTGATGTCGGCCAGCGCGCTGCCGGCGACGGGCGCCAGCACGGCGCACACCAGGGCCTGCAGGGGAAAGCGGATCTTCGTGTTCATCTCGGTCGTCTCCATCAGTCAGTCAGTCAGTCAGTCAGTCGATCAATCGGTCAGGGAAGGAAGGGGGGCGGCATGGCGGCCCGGCGCGCGCGGCTTGCGCACCGCCTCCAGGCCGCCGAAGAACAGGTCGGCCACCACCGGGGCCATCTGTTCGTGGGTGAGGCTGCCGTCGGGGCGCAGCCACGTGAACATCCAGTTGATCATGCCGAAGAGCAGCATCGCCAGCGGGCGGTCGAGCTCGTTGCGCGCCAGGTTGGGCCGCACGGCGGCGATGGCGTCGGCGAACGCGGCCACCACGCGGCGCTGCGGCTCCTGCACCAGGCGACGCTCGCGCTCCTCCAGGAAGCGCACGTCCTCGGTCAGCACGCGGTGCTCGTTCTGAGCGTCGGCGTACTCGCGCACGAAACGCAATATGAGCGCGCGCAGCCGCGTCTCGCCGTCGGCGTGCTGCGTGTCCTGCATCACCTCCACGACGAACTGCTCCAGCCGCGCGACGTGGCCCACGGTGATCTGGAACAGCAGCTCGCGCTTGTCGCGGTAGTAGTGGTACAGCCCGGCCTTGGACGTGCCGCACGCCGCGGCGATGTCGTTCATCGACGTGGCCGTGTAGCCCTGTTCCGCGAACAGCTCCGCGGCCCGCGCGAGGATGGCGTCACGCTGGTCGTCGTAGGTGGCGGAGCGGGTACGGGCCATCGATGCCTATCTGTGGTCGAAGGAGATGCGCACTTCGGCGGTGGTGGGATGGGCCTGGCAGGTGAGGATGAACCCGGCGTCCAGGTCGCGCTTCTCGAGCGCGTAGTTTCGCGTCATTCTCACCTCGCCCGTGTCGAGGTGCGCGCGGCAGGTGCCGCACACGCCCGACTTGCACGAGTACGGCACGTCCAGGCCCGCGCTGGCGCAGGCGTCCAGCAGGTTGACGTCGCTCTCGCGGTAGTCCACCTGGTGCGTGACGCCGTCGCGCACCACCGTCAGGCGGCAGTCGGCCGCGTCGCCCGGCGCGGCCCACGGCACCGGCGCGGCCTGCACGCCCATGCCGGTGTCGGCGGGAATGGGCACGCCGAAGCGCTCGACATGGATGCGCTCGGCGGCCACGCCGGCGTCCAGCAGCGCGGCCTCGGCCTCGTCGTTCATCATGAACGGGCCGCAGATGAACGCGTGGTCGATGTGGTCGGCCCGGATCAGGTGCTGCAGGAACTCGCCCAGCTTGGCGCGATCGAGCACCCCCTGGTTCAAGGGCGAATCGATGCGTTCCTCCGAGAACACGTGGTGCAGCGACACCCGCGTCACGTAGCGGTTCTTCAGGTCCTCGAGTTCCTCCTTGAACATCGTCGAGGCCGCGCGGCGGTTGCCATAGACCAGCGTCACGCGGCTGCCCGGCTCGTTGGCCAGCACCGTCTTCATGATGGAGATCATCGGCGTGATGCCGCTGCCGCCGGCCACGCACAGGTAGTTGCGCGCCGCCGCCGGCTCCACCGGCACGAAGAAACGGCCCTGCGGCGGCATCACGTCGATGGTGTCGCCCGCGCGCAGGTTCTCGGCCAGCCAATTGGAGAAGCGGCCGCCGCGCACGCGGCGCACGCCCACGCGCAGCTCGCCGTCGTCGATGCCGGCGCAGATGGAGTACGAGCGGCGCACCTCCTCGCCGCCGATGCGCTGGCGCAGCGTCAGGTACTGGCCTTGCGTGAAGCGGAAGCGATCGCCGAGTTCTTCGGGGATGTCGAACGAGACCACCATGGCCTCGTCGGTCTCGGGGCGGATCGAGCGGACCTTGAGCGGATGGAAATGAGTGTCTGATGACATGGCTAGATCGGCTTGAAATGTTCGAAGGGTTCGCGACAGGAGATGCAGCGGTACAGCGACTTGCACGCAGTCGAGCCGAAGGCGGACAGTCGCTCGGTCTGCGCGCTGCCGCAGCGCGGGCAGTCCACGTTGCGCGCCATCAGGCGGATCGGCTGCACATTGGCGCCCGTGGCCTCGGAGGCGCACGAGCCCGGCGGCGCGATGCCGTAGGCGCGCAGCCTCTCGCGGCCCTCGGGCGTGATCCAGTCGGTGGTCCACGCGGGCGCGCGCCGTTGCGTCACGCGCACGGGCCCCAGGCCGGCGGCGTCGATGGCCTCCGAGATGGCCTGCTCGATGACCTCGGTGGCGGGGCAGCCGGAGTACGTCGGCGTGAGGACGATCTCCAGGCTCGCGGGTTCGCCTACAACACCGCCGA
>JACMOG010000544.1 GCA_014378125.1 Vitreoscilla sp.
ACCCGCGGCGGGCTGATCGAAGCGGTCGCGTGCTTGGGTGCGATTGGGCAGGCCCGTGAGCGCGTCGTGCGTGGCCATCATCTCCATGCGCTGCCGCGTGGCGGCCATCTGCTCGTTCTGGGCGTGCACGGCGTCGAGCGCGGTGTGCATGTCGCTGGCCATCAGCCAGGCGACGACGCTGGTGACGAACAGCACCGCCACCAGGTCGACGAAGGTGTTGAACGACAGCGGCGGCAGGCGGTTGACGTGCATGCCGTTGGTGTTGACCACCAACAGCAGCGCGATGACGGCCGTCATCGCGGCGAACAGGCCGAAGTACAGCTTGCGCGTGCCCAGCATCGCGGCGAACACCAGCATGCAGGGAAACGCGAGCAGCGAGGTATCGCGCAGGCCGCCGTTCTGCCACATCAGCAGGCACACCATGGCGAACAGCGAGCACAGCAACATGGCCACCGCGCCGTTGCGCCGGCCGGCGCGCACCAGCAGCAGGACGCCGCCCATGGCGAGAAGCCCGACGATCAGCGGCGGCAGGTTGCGCCAGCGTTCCGACCCGATGTCGGGAATGGCGGAGGCGGCGATCGCGATGCACGTGGCCCAGGTGGCCTGGACGAGCCGGCGGTCGCGCAACGGGCGCGAGGCGCCCTGGCCGTGCGACGTCGGCCGATCGCTGGGAACGTTCACCGGTTCGAACCTCTTCGGCGTCGTGGCGCCGATATCCAGTTGCCCGGGCGGAGGGATCCGGGCAGCGCTTGCTGTCGCCAGTGTTGCATGGGCGGGGCGGCGCGTTCGTCGCGCCGTCGTCATGCGTCCCGGATTCCGGGCATTGTTGGCATCAGAACTTCACAGCATCAGCGACAACCCGTAGGTGATGGCGAGGCCCACCACCGAGATCACGGTCTCCATGATCGACCAGGTCTTGATCGTCTGTCCCACCGTGAGGCCGAAGTACTCCTTCACGAGCCAGAATCCGGCGTCGTTGACGTGCGAGAAGAACACCGAGCCCGCGCCGACCGCCAACACGACCAGCGACAGCTGCGTCGGCGCCAGCCCCACGGCCAGCGGCGCCACGATGCCCGCCGCGGTCACGGTGGCGACGGTGGCCGAGCCGGTGGCCAGCCGGATCAGCACGGCCACGATCCAGCCCAGAAACAGCGTGGACAGGCCCGCGGCCAGCGCGATCTTGGCGATGGCCGCGCCGGTGCCGCCGTCCACCAGCGACTGCTTGAAGCCGCCGCCCGCGCCCACGATCAGCATCACGCCCACCACGGGCATCAGGCTCGCGCCGATCTTCTTGCCGAGCACGGCCGCATTGAAGCCCACCGCGGTGCCGAAGGTCACCATGGCCAGCAGCACGGCCATCAGCAGCGCGAACACGGGGTCGCCCACGAAGTCGAGCAGCGGGCGCAGCGGCGAGGCCTTGTCCATGCCGATGTCGGCGCCGGCCTTGAGCAGCATCAGTGCCAGCGGGAACAGCAGCGTGGCCATGACCACGGGGAACGACGGGGAGTGCGTGGGCCGCGCGTCATCCGTGGGTTGGGCGGTACCCCCTTGGGTAACCGCCAGGCCCGCACCGGCCGCGCCGATGGGCACCAGGCGCGCGGCGATCATGCCGTACAGCGGGCCGGCGATGGCCACCGTGGGCAGCGCCACCACCAGGCCCAGCGCCAGCGTGATGCCGACGTTGGCGTGCAGGATGCCGATGGCCGCCAGCGGCCCGGGGTGCGGCGGGATGAAGCCGTGCAGCACCGACAGGCCCGCCAGCGCGGGGATGCCCAGGCGCATGGCCGGGCCCTGCGAGCGGTGCACCGCCAGCATCACCACCGGGATCAGCAGCACCAGGCCGATCTCGAAGAACATCGGGATGCCGATGATCGCGGCGATGAGCGCCATCTTCCAGGGCAGCGTGGCGGGGCGCCCGCGCAGCAGGGTGTCCACCACCTTGTCGGCGCCGCCCGAATCGGCCAGCCGCTTGCCCAGCATCGCGCCGAGCGCGATCAGCACGCCCACGTAGCCCAGCACGCCGCCCACGCCGTTCTCGTACGACGCGGTGACCTTGCCCAGGCAGATGCCCGAGCCCACGCCCTCCATCAGGGCGCCGATGGTCAGCGCGAGGAAGGCGTGCAGCTTGAGCCACACGATCAGCAGCACGATGACGGCGATGCCCAGGGCGGCGACGAGCAGCACCTGCGTATCGTGCGCATTCAGGACGGAAGGGGCCAACGCGGCGGCGCTGGCGGGGAGATCGGGGTTGGCGGCCATGGCTTGTCTCCTCGTTGTCGTTCGAATGTCAGGCGGGCAGGCCCAGCGCCGCGCCGATGTCGTCGGCGATGGCCTCGGGCGATGCGCCGATCTCCACGCGGATGGCCGGTTCGTCGCGGCCCGGCTCCTCCAGCGTGGCGAACTGGCTGTCCAGGAGCGTGGTCGGCATGAAGTGGCCGTGGCGTCCGGCCAGGCGTGACGCGATCAGCTCGCGCGAGCCGTGCAGGTAGACGAACTCCACCCGCGCGCCGCGGCGGTCGATCAGCGCGCGGTACGAGCGCTTGAGCGCCGAGCAGGTGATGACGCCGGACTCGCCCGCGTCGAGCCGCGCGTCCACCCAGTCGGCCACCTGCGCGAGCCAGGGCGCGCGGTCGGTGTCGTCCAGCGGATGGCCGGCGGCCATCTTCGCCACGTTGGCCGCGGGGTGCAGCGCGTCGCCTTCCTCGAACGCCCAGTGCAGGCGCTCGGCCAGGATCTGGGCGACGGTGGTCTTGCCGCAGCCCGATACGCCCATCAGGACGAGGACGACGGGCAGGGCGATGGGCGGGAGGGGTGCGTTCATGGGCAGGGCGTATCTCGGGACATGTCGTTCGTCGGCCGTTGCGGGCGACGAGAGCATACGTCCTGGACAACAACCCTGCGCGGATCCTCAGCGGCGCGTCGAGGCCGCCAGCGCCACGATGTCGCGAACCTCGAGCACCCTCCTGGGCGCGCCGAAGTCGGCCGCGTTGATCATCGCCCGGCCCACCTCCTGCAGCGTGCAGAACGAACCCGGCGCCAGCCTGCGGCCGATGGGGTAGATCCAGGCGAGCGCCTTGTACCAGCCCTTGAGGTTCTTCTGGCCCGGCGTGGCGCGCATCATGCCTGGGCGGAACATCACGCCGCGCGGAAACAGCCGCAGCAGCTCGTTCTCGGTGGCGCCCTTCACGCGGGCCCACATGGTCTTGCCGCGCTCCGTGGAGTCGGTGCCGGCGCCGGTGACGTAGCAGAACGTCATGTCCGGGTTAAGCCGCGCGAGCGTGCGGCCCACGTTGATGGTGAGGTCGTAGGTGACGCGCGTGTAGTCGGCCTCGTTCATGCCGAGCGACGACACGCCCAGGCAGAAGAAGCAGGCGTCGAAGCCCGCGAGTTGCGACTGGATGGCCGACAGGTCGAAGAAGTCGGCGTGGATCAGCTCCGCCAGCTTGGGATGCGTGACGCCGCCGGGCTTGCGGTTGACGACCAGCACGCGGCCCACGCGCGGATCGGCCAGGCATTCGAGCAGCACGCCTTAGCCCACCATGCCGGTGGCGCCCATGATGATGACGGAGAGGGTCATGGCGCCGACCTCACGCGGCTTGCGCGGCCGCGGCCGGCGCTGCGGCCTCCACCGCCTGCCACCAGCGTTCGCCCGCCTGCGGTTGCGCCAGCGACAGGCGTTCGCCCATGCCCGGCGTGGCCAGCGCCACCCCGTGCGACTGCGCGAGCGCGAGGATGCGGTCGAAGGGCTCGTGCCATGCGTGCATCGCGAGGTCGAAGGTGCCGTTGTGCAAGGGCATCAGCCAGCGGCCGCGCAGGTCGAGGTGCGCCTGCAGCGTCTGCTCGGGTTGCATGTGCACGTCTGGCCATTGCGCATCATAGGCGCCAGTCTCCATGAACGTGGCGTCGAACGGGCCGAAGCGCTCGCCGATGGTCTTGAAGTCGGCGTGGTAGCCGGTGTCGCCGCTGAAGAACACGCGCAGGTCGCCGGCCAGGATCACCCACGAGGCCCACAGCGTGGTGTTGCCGTCGCCCAGGCCGCGGCCCGAGAAGTGCTGCGCGGGCGTGGCCACCAGGCGCACACCGGCCAGCGACGTCTGCTGCCACCAATCGAGCTGGCGCACCTTGGACGCCGGGATGCCCCAGGCCACCAGGCGGTCGCCCACGCCCAGCGGCGTGATGAACGTCTCCACCTTCGGGGCGAGCGCCATCACGGCCGCGTGATCCAGGTGGTCGTAGTGGTCGTGCGACAGGATGACGCCCTTGATGGGCGGCAGGTCGTCGATGGAGATCGGCGGCGCGTGGAAGCGCTTGGGGCCGGCCCATTGCACCGGCGAGGCGCGCTCGGAGAACACCGGATCGGTGAGCCAGAACTCGCCCGCCAGCTTCAGCAGCAGCGTGGAGTGGCCCAGGCGGAACACGCTCGCGTCCGGCGCGGCCGCCAGCGCCGCGGCATCGAGCGCCTGCACGGGAATCGGCGCGCGCGGCACGGTGGTGTCGGGCTTCTGGGTGAGCACGCGCCAGGCGATGCCCAGCGTCTTCCTGAAGCCCGGCGCCTGGCGCGGCGCGACGTTGCGGAACTTGCCCTCGCGGCGCTGCGGCGACGGGGTGGCTTCGGAGGACGGCGCGGCGGCGCGCGAGGAAAGGCAGGGCATGAAGAGATCGCTTTCGGCTTGCGGTTCACCGTGCATCGTTGAAAGTAAACTGCACTGTGTAGTTTCAAGTGTAGGGCCGAATCGCCTAAAAGTAAACCGATTGGTGTAAAGTTGCGTGCATGACCTCCCCCGTGCGCCTCACCGATCGCAAGCGCGACGCCATCGTCCAGGCGGCCATCGTCGAGTTCCGCGCGAACGGCTTCGAGGCCACCAGCGTCGACAAGGTGGCAGCGCGCGCCGAGGTGTCCAAGCGCACGCTCTACAACCACTTCCCCAGCAAGGACGAGCTGTTCGCGGCCATCCTGAACATCCTCTGGGAGAGCAGCGCCAGCCAGCTGGCGCGGGCCTGGGAGCCGGGCCGGCCCGTGCGCGAGCAACTGCTGGAGCTGCTGCAGGGCAAGCTGGCGATGCTGGCCGACGACAGCTTCCTGGCGCTGGCCCGCGTGGCGATCGCCGCCGGCCTGAGCTCGCCCGAGCGCGCGCAGGAGATCGTGGCGCGCATCGGCGAGAAAGATGGCGGCCTGGTCGACTGGATGCGCGCCGCGCAGAAGGCGGGCGCGTTGAAGGCCGGCGACGCGGCCCTGGCCGTCAAGCAGCTCGAGAGCCTGGTCAAGGGCGTGGCGTTCTGGCCGCAGGTGGCCATGGGGCAGCCCGTGCTCACGCCGCGCGCACAGAAGGCGCTGGCGGCGGCCACGGCCGATTTCTTTCTCAGCCACTACGAGGCGTAGCCGCCTTGCTCGTCATCCTGCGCGCAGTCGCGGGGTCCACGCCCGGCACGGCCCCTGCTTGCGGGGGGGGGACCTGCGGGCGCCGGCAGGATGGCCCGCCGCGCGTGGCCC
>JACMOG010000545.1 GCA_014378125.1 Vitreoscilla sp.
GCGGTGAACACGCGGTGGCCGGCGTGCCGGTGGAAGGGATGGCCGTCGCGACCGACGGCGAAGGAGTACAGCGCGGTCGCGTCGCCGGTGCCGAAATCGGTGGCGCCGAGCTTGGCCGAGGGTTCGTCGAGCTGGTCGACGAAGCGCGCGTGCTGGCGCTGGCGGGCCAGCGCCTCGAAGAACAGCCGGTCGCCCTCGCCATGGCCCAGCCGCGCCACCAGCGTCACCTCCACGGGGACGCGGCCCGGCCCGGCGGGCAGGCTCACGAACGGGAACGTCGGGGTGTGGCGGACATCCCGGGCGGCGAGCCCGGCGGGAACGGTGAGGGAGGAGATCATGGGCCATCCTTCGTGAATGCGAACGGTCAGCGCACTTCGCGCTTGCGGCCCTTGGCCAGCGCCGCGCTTTCCTTCTTCAACGGGCCGCCCACCGGGCAGAACGTGGCCAGCAGGTTGTGCAACGTGCCCAGCAGGTTGGCGTCGGCCAGGCGGTAGTGCACGAACTGGCCGCGCTTCTCGCTGGCCACGAGGCCGGCGCCTTCGAGGAGGCGCAGGTGCTTGGACATCGACGGCTTGCTCATCTCGAAGCGCTCGGCGATCTCGCCGGCGGTCAGCGAGGTCTCTGAGAGGTAGGCGAGGATCTTGCGGCGCGGCGTGGAGGCCAGCGCGGCGAAGACGTTGTCTTCATTCATGGGTGGGTGCGCTCTTTATTTAGCTGTTTAGCTAATTAGTTCATCGTAGCATCGATGCGGATCGCCGCGCAAGCTTGACGCTGCATCCAACATATTGGACACTTAGTCCACCATGAAAGAGCCTGCGCCCGACACCCTCAACGACCGCATCGCCCAACGCGTGCGCGACCTGCGCGCCACGTCCGGCCTGTCGCTCGACGCGCTCGCCACGCACTGCGGCATCAGCCGCTCGATGATCTCCCTGATCGAACGCGGCGAGAGCAGTCCCACCGCCGTGCTGCTCGAGAAGCTCGCCAGCGGGCTGGGCGTGCCGCTGGCCGCGCTGTTCGATTCGCCGCAGCCCACGGCCAGCCCGGTGGCGCGCGCGGCCGACCAGCCGTCGTGGCGCGATCCGCATTCGGGCTACGTGCGCCGCAACGTGTCGCCCAGCGGCGTGGGCTCGCAGATCCAGATCGTCGAGGTCACCTTTCCCGCCAAGGCCCGCGTGTCCTACGAGACCGGCCCCCGTGAGCCGGTGATGCACCAGCAGGTGTGGGTGATCGACGGCGCCATCGACATCACCGTGGGCGACGAGCGCCACGTGCACGCGGCCGGCGACTGCCTGGCCATGGTGCTGGACAAGCCCATCATGTTCCACAACCCGCACAAGGCCGCCGCGCGCTACGCCGTGGTGCTGGCGTCCATGCCCTACCCCCTACCGTTCCGGAGATCCCATGGCGACCCACGCCCCAGCCTCTACCCTTGAGATCCGCCGCCTCGACACCGTCGATGCCATCCAGCTGCAAGCCCTGGCCGACGTGCTCGTCGACTGCGTGGAGGGCGGCGCGTCGGTCAGCTTCATGCTGCCCATCACGCGCGAGAGGTCGCTGGCGTTCTGGCGCAAGGTGGCCGACGGCGTGGCGCGCGGCGAGCGCCTCCTGCTGGTGGCCGAGGACGCACAAGGCATCGTCGGCACCGTGCAGGTGATCGTCGACCAGCCCGAGAACCAGCCGCACCGCGCCGACGTGGCCAAGATGCTGGTACATCGTCGGGCGCGGCGTCAGGGTTTGGGTGCGGCCCTGATGCAGGCCGCAGAGGTTGCTGCCCGCGCAAGCGGCAAGACGCTGCTGGTGCTGGACACCGCCAGCGACGATGCCGAGCGGCTGTACACGCGGCAGGGCTGGCAGCGGGTGGGGGTGATTCCTGGCTACGCCTTGCTGCC
>JACMOG010000546.1 GCA_014378125.1 Vitreoscilla sp.
AGGTCTCGACGCGCAACATGCCGGCACGCCTGATGGCGGCATCGAACACGATGTCCGAGCCCGCCAGCGCGCCCGTGTGCGAGGCGGCGGCCTTCAGCCCGTTGCCGGCCCGGCCCGCCTTCACCACGATCACCGGCTTGTTGCGTGCCGCTGCGCGCGCCGCCGACATGAACTTGCGCGGGTTCTCGATCGATTCGATGTACAGCAGGATCGAACGGGTGCGCGCATCGCTCGCCAGGTAGTCGAGCAGGTCGCCGAAGTCCACATCGGCCCGTTCGCCGAGCGACACCATGTGCGAAAAGCCGATCCGCCTGGACTTGGCCCAGTCCAGCACCGCCGTGACCAGCGCGCCCGATTGCGAGACGAACGCCACTTCGCCCGGCAGGGCGCCGGTGTGCGCGAAGCTCGCATTCAGCCCCAGGTGCGGGCTCAGCAGCCCCAGGCAGTTGGGCCCCAGAACCCTCAGCAAATGCGGCCGCGCGGCATCGAGCGTGGCCTGCTTTTGCGTGGCGTCCAATCCCGCCGTCATCACGATGGCGGCGCGGGTGCCGAGCCGACCCAACGCGTCGACCAGGCCCGGGATCGTCGCGGGCGGAGTGCACAGCACGGCGAGGTCGGGGACCTCGGGCAGGTCGGTGGGCCGCGCGAACACGGCAGCGCCGTCCAGCGTGGACAGGCGGGTGTTGACCGGGTAGATCGGCCCCGTGAAATGAGCGCCGCGAAGATTGCTCCACACCGTCGCGCCGACGCTGCCAACCCGGTCGGAAGCGCCTATCAGGACAATCGATTTCGGTTCCAGCAGGCGATCGAGGTGGCGGATGCTCATCGCGCTGCTGGCCGCGAATGCATGCTCACGCGATCGGCTGTCTGCGGAAAATGGTAGATCGTGTCGTTCAGGTGGCGCGCGACTTCAGAGATGTCGGCGTCGCCCCACTGCAGGCCCGCGTTGCCTTGCCAGCGGCGCACGTGCGTCTTCAGGCTGTCCCAGTCCTGCGCCTTCCTGTCGTCGCGCCAATGCACCTGGGTTGTGTGGCAGGCGATGCAGTGCGTGGTGTACAGCAACTGCCCTCGCGTGGCGGCGGGCGGCGCCTGGGCGTGCGCCACGAAGCCGGCTCCCGCAAGGGCGGTGAGTACCACGGCCCGATTCAGTATGTTCATCGCGCATGTCCTTCAGAGAGTTTCGGCAGCAGACAGCATCGCCGACATCGCTAACCGCAAGGCCAACGCGTTCAGGCCTCGACAATCACCTTCAGCGCCTTGGTGTCCGCGGCCTTGCCGAAGGTGTCGTAGGCCTGCAGCATCTCGGTGAGCTTGAAGCGGTGGGTGATCAGCCGGGTGGCGTCGATGCGCTTCGATTGCACCGTCTTGAGCAGCATCGGAATCGAGAAGGTGTCCACCAGGCCGGTGGTGATCGTCACGTTGTGCGACCAGAGCCGCGCGAGATCGAGGTCGGCCTTGCAGCCGTGCCCGCCGACGTTGGCGATAGTGCCGCCGGCGGCGACCACGTCCTGGCACAGCTGGAAGGTGGCCGGAATGCCGACCGCCTCGATGGCGGTGTCCACCCCGCGTCCGCCGGTGAGCGCCATCACCTGCTGCGCGGCGTCGCCCTTCGCGCTGTTCACAGTGGCAGTCGCGCCGAAGCGCTTCGCCACATCCAGCCGGTTGTCGTCGAGGTCGACCATGATGATCTGCGCCGGCGCGTAGAACTGCGCCGTCAGCAGGGCGGCCAGCCCGATCGGCCCGGAACCGACGATGGCCACGCTGGAGCCGGGCTGCACCTTGCCATTGAGCACGCCGCACTCGAAGCCGGTCGGCAGGATGTCGCTGAGCATGACCAGCGCCTCCTCGTCCGCGCCGGCGGGGATCGGATACAGGCTGGTGTCGGCATACGGGATGCGGACGAACTCAGCCTGCGTGCCGTCCATGCTGTTGCCCAGGATCCAGCCGCCGGTGGTGCAGTGGGAGTACATGCCCTTGCGGCAGGGCGCGCAACGCCCGCAGGAGGAGATGCAGGAGATCAACACGTGGTCACCGGGCTTGCAGGTGGAGACGCCGGTGCCGACCGAATGGACGATGCCCACCCCTTCGTGCCCCAGCACGGTGCCGGGCTTGCAGCTGGCGACGTCGCCCTTGAGGATGTGCAGGTCGGTGCCGCAGATGGTGGTCTTCGTGATCCTCACGATGGCGTCGCCGGGGGCCTGGAGGGTCGGCTTGGCGCGGTCTTCCAGCTTCTTCAGGCCGGGGCCGTGGTAAACGAGGGCGAGCATGGTGGTCTTTCGTGGCTCACGCCGATGGGGATCAACCCATGCTACGCAGGCCGTCAGGCCCTGCGGTTGATCCACGTCAAGCGTTATGGAAGGACGACGGGCGGTAGCCGGAGTGCGAGTGCCAGAGGCGCCGGGCGCGAACGGGCACCTGAAGGAGATCGAAGTCGGCAGCTTCGTCTCGCCGCGGCTGGTGCCCCAGATGGCCGCGTCTGAATGTCAGGCGCGGGTCCGCATAGAAGGCGGGCCCGCATTAGTAAGCGATATGGCTGCTTTCTCCCGTCGAGCGCAGGTGACAGCAAGGATGTGGACCCGGCGCCTATGATCCTGCTTCCGCAAAACGCACACTCAGGAAACAGCATGGAGTTCGACGACGTCATCCTCGGCCGCCGCAGCATCCGCGGCTACAGGGCGGAACCGGTTCC
>JACMOG010000547.1 GCA_014378125.1 Vitreoscilla sp.
GCGCCGCGGCGGCCATGCACTTGGCTCGACGCCAAACGGGCGCCTGAATCCGGCCTGGACGGCCGGATTCCGAGGGCGTTCGGTCAAGGTTCGTCCGCGCGGCGTTTGCGGGCCGCGCTCGGCGGTTTCGTATGTGTGCCGGCAATGCCCTCGGCGTCCCGGTGCTGCGTCTCCCCAAGTACACGCCCGCCGCACCGCCGATTCACCCAGGCGGTTGGGACAAAATACTTCCTCCAACTTTTTAGTTGGTCTGGGCAGCGTCGGGTCTTCGAGGCCGCGACGTTGCCCGCGGCCATCGCGCCCACGCGCGAGTGGGCCTGACGCGAACGTCGGGCCGCGCTGCCGGCGCTCCTTCTCGTGAATGACGAAGGGGCGTCATCCCGCCAACGACGTCATCGTCAGCATGAATCTCTCCCCGGTGTCATCCTGCGCGCAGTCGCAGGATCCACGCACGCAGACGACGCTGCCTCGGACGTGGATTCCGCGACTGCGCGCGGAATGACAAGACAGCGAGACGATGCCGGTCGTCCATCACGACAAGGAACGCCTGCGCGTCGACGCGCAATTCGCGTCAAGCCCGGCGGCGCGTGTCACGGCTGGCCGCGGGCAGCGTCGCGGCCTCGAAGGCCCGACGCTGCCCAGACCAACTAAAAAGTTGGAGGCAGTATTTTGTCCCAACCGCCTGGGTGAACCGGCGGTGCGGCGGGCGTGTACTTGCCGAGACGCAGCACCGGGACGTCGAGGGCATGTCGGCGCGACTACGAAGCCTCCGGGCGCGCCCCGTCAACGCCGCGCGGACGAACCTTGAACGGAAGCCCTCGGAATCCGGCCGTCCAGGCCGGATTCAAGGCGCACGTGCGGAGTCGAGCCAAGTGCATGCCAGTCGCGCCGCAGCGCGGGCAGCTGACCCGCGCGAAGCGCACCACGCCCATCAAGAACACCAGGAACACCAGGAACACCAGGAACACCAGGAAGAAGGTATCAACCTCACGCCAGCGACGCCCTCACCGGCATCACGTCAGCCGCCGCCTCACCCGCGCTCACCGTCGTGTCGTGACGCTCGTACGTGCCGACGATCATGCCGCTGGCGATCGCATCATGGGCCAGCGCCTCCATCAACGCGTCGCGGCCCGGCGTCTCGGGCAGCTTGGTGTCGCCCGCCAGCGCGAACACCTGGAAGGCGTAGAGGTGCTTGCCGTGGCCCGGAGGCGGGTCGGGCGGTAGCCAGCCGTGCCGAAGGTAGGAGTTGCGACCCAGTCGCACCTCCTCGGGCGCGTCGGCGTCGTCGTTCAGGGCGCCCTGGCGCAAGGTGCCGTCGCCCACGGGCAGCGCGACGGCGATCGCGTGCACCAGCGGGTGCGGCGTGGGCGAGTCGGCGTCCTCGACGATCAGCACCACGGAGGTGGCCGATGCCGGCACGCCCGTCCATTGCAGCGGTGGCGACACGCCCTCGCCGTCGGCCGTGTACAGCGCCGGCAGCGGGCCGTGGTCGACGAAGGCGAGGCTGGTGACGGCGATCGCGCCCTGGCCGTTGCGCAGCGGCAGGCGATTGAACGCCAGCTGGTCGAGTCCGGCGCGCTGGTCATGCAACGCGTGGCCGACGAAATCAGGTAGGTTTTCGAGCATGGTGGCGAGCCGGCAAACGCCGTGCGCGTCGTGGCCGGGCGCGCGACTTGCCGCCCCCGCGCATCGAAACCCGGAGTGTCCCGATGCACCAGAAGAACCTGTTCGAAGACGGCAGCCTTTCACGTCCCGCCGCGGCTGCGCTGGCGGTCACCGCGCTTGTGGCCCCGGCGCTGGCGTCGCTCAGCGACAGCCCGTCGCGCTCGCGGTCGACGAAGGTCTGGTACGCGCTGCTCCACAAGCCGCGCTTCAACCCGCCCAAGGCCGTCTTCCCGGTGGTGTGGACGCTGCTCGACGGCGCGCTGGCGCTGGGCGCCTACCGACTCGCCCGCCAGCCGTCGACGCCCCAGCGCAACCGCGCGCTCGGGCTGTTCGCCACCAACGTGGCGATGATCACCGGCTGGTCGAAGCTGTTCTTCGGCCGCCACAACCTGGGCGCCGCGGCCGCCGGCTCCGCCGCGATCACGGCCGCCGCCGCCGCCTACGTCGCCGCGGCGCGTCCGGTGGGCAAGCCCGCCGCGGCCAGCGCGGTGCCGCTGGTGGCGTGGGTGGCTTTTGCCACGGTGCTCAGCACCACGGTCTGGAAGATGAACCGGCGCTGACGCCTGTTCAGAGCGCCTGCACGATCGAGACGAAGATCAGCCCCATCCCGATGACGCTGATCGCCCAGATGGCGGTGCGCGCCACCGGGATGCCGGCCATGTAGATCGGGATGTACACGAGCCGCGCCCAGAAGAAGATGCGGGCGCCCAGCTCCACGTGCGGATCGGCGACGCCGCCCACGCTGGCCACCAGTGCCAGCGCGCTGAACAGCACCATGTTCTCGAGCATGTTCTTCGCGGCGCGCTCGGTCCGGGCCGGAAATCCGCTGCACTCGACGGCCTCCTCGCGGTTGCCCATCGCGGCCATCAGGCCCGACGGCTTCCAGGCCTTGGACTTGATCAGGCTGGCCGCCACGATCAGCGCCCAGTTGATCACGACCAGTTCGGCCACGATCATCAACGTCTTGGTCATCGTCATGTTGTTCAGCCCGACAGTGAGGAGGCCGCCAGCATACGCGCAACGTTGCAGCGCCCTACGCCTGCCAGACCCCGTAGCCCGCCTCGCGCAAGCCGATCGCGAGCTCCACCTCCATGTCGCGCGCCGCCTCGTAGGGCATCGGGTTGTAGACGACGTAGAGCTCGGGCAGCAGGCGCAACCCGTACTTGAAGACGAAGCGGTTCGACTGGATGCCGGCCATGTGCTTGTCGAAGCGCAGATCGGGGTCGAGCCCGGTCATGCCCACGTAGACGCAGGGTCGGGCGAGCGCGTGGTCGGGGTTGGCCTTGCGGAATGCCGGCTCGTTCCAGACGCGGTCGTCGAGCAGCACCACGTACACATGGTGGGCCTGGCGAGGGGCGCGGGCGCTGGGCATCGTGGGCGAGATTGTGGCGCCCGAAACGGCGAAAGGGCCGACATCGGTCGGCCCTTTCGGGGAGCGGCCGACGCTCGAGCACCGGCCAACAACTGGCTTCCTCCGGCCTGGCGGCCGGCGGAGAGCTTAGTTGCCGCCCTTCTTGTCAGGCGAGGCTTCCGGGTTCACGGCGGCCGAGGCGGGCTTGTGGGCCTTGTGCGCCTTCTTGGCCTTCATGTGCTTGGCCGGAGCCGAGGCACCGTCGGCCGGGGCCGAAGCTTGGGCGAACGACACCGCCGCGAAGGAGGAGAGCAGGGCGGCAACGATGAGGGTCTTGGTCATTTCAGGTTCCAGATAAGACGAGATTCGTTTTGGCTCCGAACTCTCTCGAGCGGGTCTGGCAACGGCCGGACTTGAAGACTCAACGGAGCGGGTCGACAGGCGGTTGACAGTGGCTGCAGAAATAGCAGGCGTCACGGAACGGCGCGCGCGCGACGCTCGCCCGCAACAGCCGGTGCTGTGTAAACCCGCACTTTTGGCTCGCGCCGGGGGATCGCCCCGGAACTGTCATCGCAGGTGGCGCATACTGGCAATCTCTACAGCAGGAGCGCCGATGGACACGACCCGGGTCTTCAAGTGGCAGAACTATGAACTGCTATGCAGCGCCAAGCCGGTGGACGCAGGACGCTTCGCGCCGAACCTGATCGTCTCGAAGCAGGTCTGGCCCACCCGTCCGCGCGAGATCGCCGTGCCGCGGGGCGCCTACACCTCCGAAGACACCGCCATCGAGGCCGCGTACAGCTCCGGCCTCGAATGGATCCGCGACTACGGCTAGCCGTTTGTCAGGCGAGCGCGGCCAGCACGTCGGCCGTCTTGCGCACGCGCCCCAGGCGCGGAAACACCTTCTCGAACGAATTCGCGTGCATCGCGGCGTCGGGGCCACTCGTGGCGTCCTCCGCGAACACGATGTCGTAGCCCAGCTCCCAGGCGAAGCGGGCCGTCGACTCCACCCCGATCGACGTGGCGATGCCGGCCAGCACGATGGTCCCGATGCCGCGGCGGCGCAGTTGCAGGTCCAGCTCGGTGCCGTGGAACGCGCCCCACTGGCGCTTCAGGATGTGGATGTCGCTCGGCTGCGGCGGCAGCTCCGGGGTGTCGGCCAGCCAGTTCGCCGGCGGCGCGCCCCCCGGATTCGGCGCGTCCACGGTGGCCTTCAGTACGTCGCCGCCGTCCGCCGAGAATCCCACCTTCACCAGCACCACCGGCGACTTCGCCGCACGAAACGCCGCGGCCAGCGGCACGGCCTTGGCGAGCACGGCCGCCGCGTCGTACGGCGCCTGGGCATAGGGAAGAATCCCTTGCTGGAGGTCGATCAGCACCAGCGCGGTGGTGGCGGGATCCAGGCTGAGGGCAGGAGCGTTGGTCACGGCGGCTTTCGGGATTAACATGAGGATTTCCTCATCTACAAGTTTATGAGGTAAGGCTCACAAATGTCCAGTACCTTTTCCGCTGCGGGGGATTCGTCCCTCGCCGACGGCGCGGCCGGCGTGGCGGCTGCGCGCGCGCCACGGCGTGCCCGCGGCCAACTGCGCGTGGAGGCCTTGCTGGGCGCCGCGGCCGACGTGTTCGCGGCCAAGGGCTTCGACGCGGCCACGATGACCGAGATCGCGGCCCAGTCCGACTCGTCCATCGGCTCGCTGTACCAGTTCTTCCGCACCAAGGAGGCGGTGGCCGACGCGCTCATCGGCGAGCAGGTGCGGGCGCTGTGGCTGCGCCTGGTTGGCCTGGCCGAGCGCGCGCCATCTCTCGCCACGTCGGCGCTGGGCCACGCGCTGGCCGTGTGCTTCGTCGACTTCCGCGCCGACCTCCCGTCGGTCGCCACGCTGATCGAGCGCCCGGGGCCCCCATCTCTGCTGATCGCGGGCGTGCGGCGCACGGTGCGCGAACGCGTGGAGACGATCCTGGCGCGCCACGCGCCGCAGGCCGACCCGGCGCTGCTGCACGCCATGGCGCCGGTGGTGCAGCACGCGATGAAGTCGGCCGTGCAACTGCGGGCCGATCTCGAAGGCGCCGACCTGAAGACCGCGACGCGCGAGCTCGATGCGATGCTGTCGGGTTATCTGGTCGCGCGACTGCGCGCAGGATGACGGCCTTCAGGCCATCTGCTGCAACACGTCGCGCACCCGGTCCAGCGCCGGATCGATGTCTTCCGCCGCGATCAGGCCGAAACCCGGCATCAGCCCGACGCGTGGCGGCTGCGACCGATGGAAGCCGGCCAGCGGATACAGCCCGACGTCCACCCGGCGTGCCAGGTTGAGCAGCGTGGGCATGTCCAGCGGGCGCCGTGCCAGCGCCGCCATGTGGAAGCCGGCCGTGGTGGGCACCGGCTCGAACCACGGCGAGAGGTCGTCGGCGAAGCGGCGCAGCAGGCGTTCCCGACGCTGCGCATACGCGGCGCTGCAGCGCCGGATATGGCGCTGCAGGCCACCATCGGCCATCAAATGGGCCAGCGCCACCTGCGTCTGCGTGGGCGTGTGCCCGTCCACCAGGTGCTTGAGGTTGGCCAGCGCCTGCGCCACCGCCGGCGGCGCGATGACGTGGCCCAGGCGCAGCGAGGGCGCCACCGTCTTCGAGAACGAGCCCATCATCGCCACGTTGCCGGTGTCGTCCATGCCCTGCAGCGAGTCGGTGGGGCGGCCGGCGTAGCGGAACTCGCTGTCGTAGTCGTCCTCCACCACGATCGCGCCGATCTCGTGGGCCCGCGCCAGCAGCGCGTGCCGGCGCGCCTGGCTCATGGGCATGCCCAGCGGGAACTGGTGCGACGGCGTCACGTACACCAGCCGCGCGTCGGCCGGGATGGCGTCGACGACGATGCCTTCGACATCTACAAGGCTTCGCCCGACGCGCTCAAGGTGATGCTGGCCTTCTCGGCCGGCACCGAAAAGCTGGGCCTCGAGAAGCCGCTGCTGGAGCTGGTGAAGCTGCGCGCCTCCCAGATCAACGGCTGCGCCTTCTGCGTGGACATGCATGCCGCCGACGTCCGCAAGGGCGGCAAGACCGAGCGCCGCCTCTACGCCGTGCCCGTGTGGCGCGAGACCCCGTTCTTCACGCCGCGCGAGCGCGCCGCGCTGGCCTGGACGGAGGCCGGCACCTCCATCTCCACCAGCGGCGCGCCCGACGACGTGCACGCGGCCCTGTGCGCCGAGTTCACCGAGAAGGAGCGCACGGACCTGACGCTGGCCATCGCGTTCCCCAAGATGCCCGGCGTCTGAGGCAGACGGGCTGGTACGCCCCTTGCCAATTACCGCCAGGGCGCAGGCGACTGGACGTGTGCCCGTCATGCGGAGACCGGCGATGCGACTGGAAGGATCCTGCCACTGCGGCGCGGTGAGCTACTCGGTGACGGCCCACGAGCCCGTGCCGTTCATGCGCTGCTATTGCTCGATCTGCCGCAAGACGGCCGGCAGTGGGGGCTACGCCATCAACCTGGGCGCCGACCGCCGCACGCTGAAGGTGACGGGCCCCGAGCATCTGAGCGTCTACCAGGCGAGGCTGGGCGACGGCCACACCAGCACCGGCCAGCGCAACTTCTGCAAGCACTGCGGCACGGCCCTGTGGCTCTACGATCCCACCTGGCCCGACCTGGTGCATCCGCACGCCGGCGCCGTCGACACCGAGCTGCCCAAGCCGCCCGACACCACGCACATGATGCTGGAGTTCAAGCCGGAGTGGGTCGACGCGCACGTGCGCCCTGCCGACGACACCTTCGACGACTATCCGAAGGAGTCGCTGGCGCAGTGGCACCAGCGGCATCGCCTGGAAAGCTAGAACGCTTCGAAGGCCGCCGGATACGCCTTGCCGTACCAGCCGTCCACCTCGTCGTGCTCCAGCGCCATGAACGCGCGGAACCCGGGCACGAGGAAGAACCCGAGCGCGGACGCGGCGCTCAGCAGCCCGAACGCCACGTAGACCACGCGCACGCTCCAGTGCGTGAGGGCGATGCCGGCCAGCGCCGGCCCCAGCGTCTGCGACACCTGGATCGTCATCACCGCCGCGGCCACCATGCGCGCGCGATACGCGAGCGGCCGCGCGAGCATGCGATGGGTCTTGCCCACCAGCGTGGTGGTGGCCGAGCACAGGCCCACGATGGCGAAGCAGGCCACCAGCACATGGCGGTCTTCCGTGAGGCCGGCCAGGGCCAGCGCCAGTCCGATGCCGGCGGCGCCGCTCACGCGCGCGCCGAAGCGTCCGGTGGCGCGCGACCACCAGCTGGCC
>JACMOG010000548.1 GCA_014378125.1 Vitreoscilla sp.
GCGGGCGCTTGAGGACGCCGCATTGCGCGTCGTGCTCCAGCCCGGCGAGGCGGCACCTATGCAGGGCCAGCGGCGAGGCGGTGCCCGTGGCGACGTCCGAGGCGGCGAAGGCGAAGGCCGGGATGGCGGCCGTGCCGAGAGTCAGTGCGACGGCGCGCGCGAAGCGCGCTGCGGCGCCGCTCATGCGCGCACCGGCCAGGCGGCGGTGCTCTGCTCGAGGGTAGTCGGGTCCATGCGCATCAGGTCGGTGGCGCCGCCGATGAACTGGCCGTTGACGAAGATCATCGGGAAGGTGGTCCAACCCGTCCACAGCTTGAGCGGGAGGCGCTTGCGCCACTGGCTCGCGTAGCTGCCGTACTCGATGTACTTGTACGGGATGCCGGCGGCGGTGAGCCACTTGCGCGCCTTGCCCGGAAACGGATTCCAGCGCATGCCCACCACCACGATGGCGTTGGCGGCGATGGCGGCCTCCACTTCGGCGATGACGTCCTTGCCTTCGTCCGACAGGCGGCCGCGGATGGAGGGATGGACGCGGGATTCGTCGAGGATGGGTCTGGTCACGTTGGCGGTCCGGCGAAGGTGCGAGGCGGCCAGCGTAACAGGTTCGCCCAAGCGCGCCGACGCGGTTTTGGGCATCATGAGCGACTCCCTCTCGCACCGAAAGTCCGTCATGAAGCTCTACTACAGCCCCGGCGCCTGCTCGCTGTCCCCGCACATCGCGCTGTGCGAGGCAGGCACCCGATTCGAACTCGTCAAGGCCGCGCTGCAGACGCACACGCTGGCCGACGGCAGCGACTACTACCAGGTCACCGCCAAGGGCCAGGTGCCGCTGCTGGAGCTCGACGACGGCACGCGCCTGAGGGAGGGCCCCGTGATCCTGCAATACATCGCCGACCATGCGCCGGGCTGTGGCCTGGCGCCGGACTCGGGCACGCTGGCGCGCTATCGCGTGCAGGAGTGGCTCAACTTCATCACCAGCGAGCTCCACAAGGGCTTCTCGCCGCTGTTCAACCCGAAGATGCCGCAGGAGGCCAAGGAGATCTTCGCGGCGCGTCTGAAGGACAAGTTCGGCTACGTCGACCGCCAGCTCGAAGGCAACGACTACCTGATGGGCGCGCAGTTCAGCATCGCCGACTGCTACCTGTTCACGATCTCGAACTGGGCCGCCGGCCTGGGGCTCGATCTGTCGGGGTTCGGGAACGTGGAAGCGTATCGCGAGCGCATGCTGGCGCGTCCCGCGGTGCAGGCCGCGATGAGGGCCGAAGGCCTTCTCAAGTAACGCTCAACCCACGGCCTTCGGCGTGACCTTGCCCGCGGCCTCCTTGGCCAGCACGCGGGCGCGTTCCACGTCGGCGTCGTGCGCCAGCGCCACGCCCATGCGGCGCTTGACGAAGCTCTCGGGCTTGCCGAACAGGCGCACCTCGGTCTGCGGCACGCGCATCGCGTCGGCCAGGCCGTCGAACTGCAGCGCCTTGGCGTCCACGCCGCCGTAGATGACGGCGCTGGCGCCCGGGCTCTTCAGCGACACGTCCACCGGCAGGCCCAGGATGGCGCGCGCGTGCAGCTCGAATTCGTTTTGCCACTGGGTGCACAACGTCACCATGCCGGTGTCGTGCCGGCGCGGACTGACCTCGCTGAACCAGACCTCGTCGCCCTTGACGA
>JACMOG010000549.1 GCA_014378125.1 Vitreoscilla sp.
GACGTGCGCGCCAACACCACGCAAGCGGTGCCGGATGGCAGCGACGCCTGGGGCGAGCGCTATCGCCTGGTGGGCCACAAGTGGTTCATGTCGGGGCCCATGAGCGGCGCGTTCCTGGTGGTGGCGCAGACGCCCGCCGGCCCCACCTGCTTCTTTCTTCCGCGCTGGCTGCCCGATGGCTCGCTCAACGCGGTGCGCATCCAGCGCCTGAAGGACAAGCTGGGCAACAAGGCCAATGCCAGCTCCGAGGTGGAGTTCGTCGACGCGCTCGCCTGGCGCGTGGGTGACGAGGGCCGCGGCCTGCCGCAGATCCTGGCCATGGGCGCGCTCACGCGGCTCGATTGCGCGCTGGGCACCGCCGGCCTGATGCGCGGCGCGCTGGCGCTGGCCCTGCACCACGCCACGCATCGCCGGGCCTTCGGCAGGCGCCTGGTCGCCCACGCGTTGATGCGCAACGTGCTGGCCGACCTCGCGCTGGAGAGCGAGCCCGCCACCGCGCTGGCGCTGCGGCTCGCGCGCGCCGTCGATCGAAGCGAGCACGCGGCCACGCCCGCCGCCGAGCGCGAGCACGAGGCGCTGATGCGGCGCCTGCTCACGCCCGCCGCCAAGGACTGGGTGTGCAAGCGCGGCAGCCACTTCGCGCAGGAGGCCATGGAGTGCCTGGGCGGCAACGGCTACGTCGAAGGGGAGGGCGAGGGCGTGATGGCGCGCATCTACCGCGAGATGCCGCTCAACTCCATCTGGGAGGGCGCCGGCAACATCATGGCGCCCGACCTGCTGCGCGCGCTGCGCAGCGGCCCCGTGGCCGACGCCGTGCGCCACGAGACGCGCGCCGCCCAGGGCGCGCACCTGCTGCTCGATCGCGCCATCGAGCGCCTGCTGGCGCGCATCGACGGCGGCGTCGACGAGATCGATGCCCGCCGCTTCGCGCGCGACCTGGCGCTGGTCACGCAGGGCGCGCTGCTGGCGCAGACCGCACCGCCGGCCGTGCTGGCCGCGTTCTGCGACAGCCGGCTCGACGGCGCGCCCGACGCGTTCGGCCAGCTGGCCGCGGGCACCGATTTCGACGCGATCCTCAAGCGAGCGGCCGCGCACTGAGCGGCTCGCCGGACAAGACAGACAACGGAGATGACATGAGCAGCAATTCCTGGCAAGGCCGCACGGCCGTGATCACCGGCGCCGCCTCGGGCTTCGGCCTCGAGACCTCGCGCCTGGCCGCGCGCAAGGGCATGAACGTGGTGATGGCCGACGTGCTCGAGGAGCCGCTGGCCGCCGCGGTCAAGGAGATCGAGGCGTTGGGCGTGCCGGTGCTGGCGTCCAAGTGCGACGTGCGCCACGCCGCCGAGGTGGAGGCGCTGGGCGCCGCTACGCTGGCCCGCTTCGGCGCCCCGCACCTCGTGTTCAACAACGCGGGCGTGGGCGCCGGCGGGCTCATCTGGGAACACACGGCGCGCGACTGGGACTGGGTGATGGGCGTCAACGTGATGGGCGTCGCGCACGGCGTGCGCGTGTTCACGCCGATGATGCTGGCGGCCGAGGAGGCCGACCCGGCGTTCTCGGGCCACATCGTCAACACGGCGTCGATGGCGGGCTTGGTCAACATGCCCAACATGGGCGTCTACAACGTCAGCAAGCACGCGGTGGTGGCCCTCAGCGAGACGCTGTACCAGGACCTGCGCCTGGTGAGCGAGCGCGTGCAGGCCCACGTGCTGTGCCCGTACTTCGTGCCGACGGGCATCGCGCACAGCGAGCGCGCCCGCCCGCAGGACGCGCAGGAGGACGACCGCCGCGCCACCACCAGCCAGCGCGTGGCGCAGGGCCTGATCGAGAAGGCCGTGGCCGGGGGGCGCGTGACCGCGGCCGACGTGGCGGAGTTGGTGTTCGACGCGCTGGAGGCCAACCGCTTCTACATCTACAGCCACCCGAAGGCGCTGGCGCCGGTGCACACGCGCGCCGCGGACATCATGGCCGGCACCAACCCGTCCGACCCGTACCGCGAGCGCCCCGAACTGGGCGAGCAGCTGCGGGCGGCGCTGAGACGGTGAGGGTGCGTCCGGAGAGAAGGGGCGACAGGAGTACACCAAATCGTGTATGATGTCGCAGTAGGCAATACTTAAGACCGTTGTACAGTAGGACTCCTCCGGCATTACCGTCGTGTGAACGACGTCTCGGCTTGGTCGAACTCTCCAGTTTGATTTTCTTGCGTAGTACCTGCACTGCGTTGGCATGTGCTGCGCATGATTTTGAATTAGGATTTTTCGAGTATGTCGAACGAAACCGGTATCGTGAAGTGGTTCAATGACGGCAAGGGCTTCGGGTTCATCACCCCGGACTCCGGCGGCAAGGATCTGTTCGCCCACTTCAGCGAGATCCAGGGCGATGGCTTCAAGAGCCTGGCCGAAAACCAGCGCGTGGAATTCGAAGTGAAGCAAGGCCAGAAGGGCCTGCAAGCCTCGAACATCCGCCCGCTGTAATGCACGGTCTGCGCGCTCAACCTGGGCGCGCAGCGTGACGGCCGCAATCCGGTCCCCCCGCAAGGCAAGATCCCCCATGAGCAAAGCTGCCAAGGGAATTTTGGACGCCTCCGTCACGGAGGAAGCGGAGCGGAAGGAACGATTGCGGCAGGCACTGCCGGCCGCCGTGGAGCTCTTGCGCTCGCGGCAAGCCGGCTTGATAGCCGCCAGGGAGATCGAGGAATTCGTTTCCCTGAACTGGCTGGAATGGCACGGTGGCACGCTGCGGCTGACCGTCACCGGGTCGAACGTCTGCTCGCAAGCGCGAGCGAATTCGGCCCAGGCTCGCCAAACGTGAGCACGACGCGACGCCCCCCAGGTCGCCATGCCCCGACAATGAATGCGCCCGAAACGGGTGCGGCGATCTACCCCCAAGCAGGCAAGAGGCGACGGGCAACAGATCGCACAGAAAGCAATAAAATAATTACTGATATTCCCATCGGCAAGTACACGGTTTGCCCCATGGCCAAACCCCAAGCCGAAGGCGGCTACACCGCCACAGTTTCCATCGGCACCGGTCGCGGCAACGCGTCCCATGCCCGCGTGATGCGCTTCGCGCCGCTCTTCGAGACGTCCGAAGCTGCACTGCGCTACGCCACCTCCGAAGGCCTGAACTGGGCGCGCCAACAGCCGGCGTGGTCCACCTCGCGGGCCATTGCCGCGCGTGGCACCGCTGGCCTTTCCATCGCATAAATTTCAGGAGCGTTTTCCATGGCAAAAGAAGAACTGATCGAGATGCACGGGGTGGTCGAGGACGTGCTGCCTGACTCCCGCTACCGCGTGAAGCTGGACAACGGGCACCAACTGGTCGCCTACACGTCCGGCAAGATGCGCAAGCATCACATCCGCATCCTGGCCGGCGACAAGGTGTCGCTGGAACTGTCGCCCTACGACCTCACCAAGGGCCGCATCACGTTCCGGCACATCGAGCGCCGCGGGCCCAACTGACGGCCCGGGGTCTGGCCCCGTTTGGGGCCAGACCCCGCAGGACAAGAGCCCGCCGGCATGTCGCCCGCGGGCTTTTTTTCGTCTTCTCGCCAAATCGGCGCCACGCTTGCAATCCCTCTTTGCTGGGATAGGTGTCGCCGCGCCCGTGGCGATACTCCCAGCTCGTTGGGGCGCTGCCGGAAGGGCGCCGCCTGTTGAAGACGCGGTGTTCCGCAACCGCCGGTCATTTCGAAGCGTACGTGATTTCAATTTCTCAGGATCAGTGGCATCAACTGGGCAAGAGCAATTTCGAATCGCGGATGGTGGCCATCCTTCGCGAACACTTCCCGGATCAGACAGCCCCATCCAGCGCCGACCAGCCCGCCGCGCCCATTCCCGCGCTCATGGAGCGAGCCGCCGGCTACGGACTCGTCGACGAGCAGTCGGCCGCCGTCTTCGTGCTGAACACCTGGCTGCTGGGCCCCGACTTCGACCAGCGCATCCCCGGCCTGCAGCAGATCCTGAGTTCGAAACAGCTGTCGCCCGGCACGAAAGCCGATGCGCTGACGAACTTCTCGATCACGGCCTTCCACGAGCTCGAGCAAGCCAAGGGGGCTGCATGAGTTGGGGTGACGATCCCACCCCCTACGGCAACCCGCTGCGCGACCTCTGGAATGCGGGCGCCCAGGCCATCGGCAACAAGATGAGCGCGCTCGGCGCGGCTGCCTCGGCCGCCAAGGACAAGGTCGCGTCGCTGGCGCAATCCGCCGCCGAAGCCACGGTGTCGGCGGCCAAGAAGGCGGCCGCCGGCGCATTCGTCGGCGCCGAAGGCGTCGCCGCGGGCGCGGAAGGCCCGGCGGGGGTCGCGGGGGGCGCCACCGGCTATGCGGGCTACCAGGTGGCGAAGCCCGTGGTGGGTGCGGTGGGGGCCGTGCAGAAGGCCGCGGCGGCCGTCAAGAACCGATTTTCGCCGCAGCGGCCGGCGCTGGTGCCGTGCGTCCCGTGCCAGGAATGCATGACCGCCAAGGAGCGTGCGGCCCGCATCGAGAAGCGCAACGCGCTCATCGCCCAGGCACAGGCGTCGCCCGACCCGGCGGTGCGGGCGGCCGGCACGGAGCTCAAGAGCGACATGCATGCGGTGGAGCTGGCGTCGCTGTCGGAGGATACGTACAACCAGTACAACCCGAATGCGACGAACAAGACGCCGCCGTCGCCGTGGAAGGCAATGACTCCGGACGAACTCCGGGCTGCCGACATCGATGTCGATGACATGAAGACCGCGCGCGCGGTCGTCTACAAGTGTCCGGACGACTTTCCTTTTGACCCGAAAACTGTTGTCGCGTTCCAGGGGACGACCGCCGATCCGGACGACATTCTTGCAGACCATGACCAAGCACTCGGCTTGAAGACGTCGCAATATGAAGCCGCCAAGAAGCTCGGCAAGCAGTTGAATGGAAACTCCGAGTTTGAAGATGCCGAGGTCACCGGCCATTCTTTGGGCGGCGGAAAGGCCCAGGCGGCGGGCGTGATTGCAGGCCTGAAGGGGCAGATGTTCAACTCCGCTGGGCTGAACCCGAGGACGATGGGCTTGCCGGCCGACGGACTTGAAAAGTATGTGGGCGATTTCAACCAGTGCCGATCCGACGGTGGCCTCACCCAGGGCTACGGCGATCCGCTCACCGGCACCCAGAACTCGCTGGGCTTCCAGAAGGTGGTGCTCGGAGTGGTGAAGGGTGCATCCGGCGTGATCAAGGCCAACCAGTGGGCTGGCGACCAACTGGGCTTATCTGACGCTGTCGCTGGCAACGTGCCACAGATCGGAAAGGATCTCGTCACGCGGCTGACAGGAATCACGGCCCAGGAGGCCCAGAACAACTTCGACTTCAGTGGCGGCAAGTGGTACATCGCCTCCGGCGATCGGTGACGTGCGCAACGTGCCCAGCAAGAACGCGGACGGCTCGCCGTCGAGCCTGGCGGCGCAGCACAGCATCGTCAACCTGCACCAGGGCATCGAGTCGCGCAAGGCGGCAGATATCCAGACGATGTTGGATGGCACCGGCAACCCGGCTCCTGTGAGCGACTACATTTCGTTGTCCGACAGTCCCAAGGTCAGCGCCCCATGATTCCCGGCCTATCTCTTCATCGCAGGCTCTTGCGCGTCTTCACGCTCCCTTTCGCTTTCGCCTTCCTTCTCTTTTCCAGCGCCCACGCCATGCCGTATCCGAACAAGGTCTTCACTGATCCGCTGGTCGTCGAACTCGCGAACGCATGCATGGACGGCAAGCCGGACCGCATCGCGGCGCTGCTGCATCAAGGAGCGGACGTCCACGCCGTGGGCAAGTTGGGCATGACCGTGCCCCACTTCGCCTTGCTCGCTCGATCGAATGCTCCGCAGGTCATGCGGCTGATTTTGGACGCCGGCGGCGACCCCGTTTCCGTTCTGGACGGCGGCGAGACTCTACCTGTGTATGCCGTTTCGCGTGACAACGCCGACCCGGAAGTGGTTCGCGTGCTGCTCGACCATGGAATCGATGCCAACTGGCATCCGCCAAAGGAGCCGTATGCGCGAACATCCCTGCTGATCAAAGCCATCTCCGGCCACAACCGTCCTGTGGTACGCCTGCTGCTACAGCGCGGCGCCAACGTCAATCATGTCGATGGCTTCACCGGATCAGCGTTGCATCACGCGATGATCGCGTATGAATTCGGCATTGCTGCCGACTTGGTGGATGCGGGTATCCGACTGGACCTCACGACCAACAGCCGGCCCGACGCCAAACCCACTTCGCCACACAAGACTGCGCTCGGGCAGTACTGCGAAGACGAAGGCGGCAAGCGCGGCGCGAACCCTCTCCCGGAGATCGCCGCCGGATGGCGCGAGCTCGAGGCGGCGCTGGCCCGCCGTGGCGAGAAGATGCCTTGCGCGTTGTGACCTCGTCCGTCGGAAGTCGCGGCTGAATCCGCGGGACAATCGGGCGCAGGCGCTCAGCGCGCCCCCGGCATGTCGAACACCAGGCACGTGGTGGTCGCATGCGCGAACAGCGTGCCGTCGGGCCCGAACAGCCGCGCCTCGGCGGTGGCCAGCTGGCGGCCGCAGTGGATCACCTTGCCCTCGGCGCGCACGCGTCCCACCTTGGGCGACAGGCCGCGCACGTAGTTCACGCTCAGCTCGGCCGTTGTGTAGCCGCGCCCCGCGGGCATCAGCGTGTGGACGGCGCAGCCGAGTGCCGAGTCGAGCATCGTGGCGAACCAGCCGCCGTGCACGCCGCCCATCGGGTTGAAGTGCGCGGGGCCCGGGCGGCCCTGGAACAGCGCCACGCCGGGGCTGACCGAGATCAGCGAGAAGTCGAGCGTCTTCGCGATGGGCGCGAACGGCAGCTCGCCGGCCAGCATCGCCTGCATCTGCTCCAGCCCGGTCTTGCCGGCCCACTGCTCGGGCGCGGCCACGCCCGGGCCGGCGAGCATCATGCGCGCGTCGCTGACCTCGCCGTCGGCGATCCACTGCTGCAGGACGGCCTGGGCCTCGTCGGCGGACAGGCGGGCGGGGGCAAGGGTGGACATGGCGTTCCTTCGTGCATATGGATGTAGTTGCAATGATTGTAGCTGCAACTATAATGACGCCATGTCCCCTGCAGTACACGCCGCCCCCGACACGCTGGCCGCCAAGCCGCAAGGCTGTACCAACCTCAAGCTGCGCCAGCTGATGCGCCGCGTGGCGCAGCGCTACGACGCCGAGGTGGGGCAGGTGGGGCTGAAGGGCACGCAGTATTCGCTGCTGAGCCACGTGGTCAAGCTGGGGCCCATCCGCCCGCTGGACCTGGCGGCGCGCATGAACGTAGACGCCTCCACGCTGTCGCGCAACCTGCAGCCGATGATCGCGTCGGGCTGGCTCACGCTGGAAGCGGGCGTCGACGCGCGCAGCCGGCTGGTGCACGCCACGGAGGCGGGGCGCGCGAAGCGCACCGAGGCGCAGCGGCACTGGCGAGTGGCGCAGGAGAGCATCAATGCGACGCTGGGGCCGGAGCGCGTGATCGCGCTGCATGCGCTGATCGACGAGGCGATGCGGGCGCTGGACGAGGAATAGTGCGAACGTGGATCCTGCGACTGCGCGCAGGATGACGCGCGGTGGGCGGGATGACGCTCGGTAGGCGGGGAGACGCTCGGCAGGCGGGATGACGCGCGGTGGGCAGGATAACGCGCGGTGGGCAGGATGACGCGCGGTAGGCGGGGATCGATGCCGGGAATGACGCGGTGGGCGGGATCGATGCCGGCGATGACGTCGTTGACGAGGTGGTGCCCCCTTCGTCATTCACGAAAAGTAGCGCCGGCAGCGCGATCCGAAATTCGCGTCAAGCACGGTTGAGCGTGTCAGCGCCGGCCGCGGGCAACGTCGCGGCCTCGACGGGC
>JACMOG010000550.1 GCA_014378125.1 Vitreoscilla sp.
CGGCCGTGGGTGGCGAACTTCGCGGTGGTGGGCAACGTGACGCCCAGCGCGTCGCCGACGGCCGCGAGCGACCGCCCGGACGCGACGAAGGTGGCGTCCAGGCCGCCGAAGTGCAGCAGGGCGGTGGCGGTGCCGTCGACGCGGATGTGGGTCTTGTCGGCGGTGACGTCCAGCCACAGCGGCACGGCGATGGCGTTGGTGTCCGAGGCGGCCAGAGGCAGCACGCCGCTGGAGCGCAGCTGCAGCAGCAACGGCGCCTTCCGATACGTGCCCTTGCCGTCGACCTGTAGCCCCGGCGTGTTGTCGTCGATGGTGATCGCCTGGCGCGCCGGCGACGCGGTGCCGCCGGAGGCGGCGAACGGCGCGGGGCCGGCGATCTTCGCCTCGCCCACCGTGGCCACGCGCACTTGGGGCGTGGAGGCGCCGGAGGCGGCGATGGCCGCGGCCTCGGCGGTGCCTTCGCGCGTGGCCACGCGGGCGTCGGCGGTGATCTGCAGTGGCTCGTCTACCAGCCGCACCTGGCCGTTGCGCACGTTCAGGCGTTCGAAGGTAGGCATTTGCGGCGAGCTGGCCGACGTGGCCGGCTGGGCCGCGCCGAACTGCCAGTTGGCATGGCCGTCGGCGTTGCGCTTGAGGTTCACCTCCAGGCCGTCGACGTCGAGCAGTCGCACGGCGATGGGCTTGCCGTTGCCGCGGTACTGGTCCCACAGCGTGCCGTAGCCCAGCGCCAGCTTGACGCTGTCGGCGTGCATGAAGTCGCGCGGCTTGCCGGCGTCGTCCAACAGCGTGGGACCATTGGCCGGCGCGGGGCCGATGGTCATCGAGTCGGCATGCGCGCGTACCGAGCCCAGCAGCCGCACGCCGAACTTGTCGCCGAAGGCGACGGGGCGGTCGAGGATCTGCGACAGCTTGCTTTCCAACGGGTGGCGCAGGAACGGCCACTCGACGATCTCGCACACGCCGACGACGACCACCAGCACGACGACCACGCCGAGGGCGCCGTAGCCGGCCTTGCGCCAGGGGTGTCGTGAAGACGGAGGGGAGGTGGTGGCCATGAGGTCTTTTCTTGTTCTGGTTTCAGGAAGGCGGAGGCGCCAGCTCGCCGGTCGATCGGGCATCGACGGGCCGGAGATGCGGCGCAGCGCCGCCGCCACGTGCCCCTGGTGGCGCATGGCCAGGTCGCCCAGCGAGACGATGCCCACCACTCGGTGCTCGGCGTCCACCACCGGCAGGCGGCGGATCTGCACGTCGGACATCTGCTGCATCGCCTCCTGCACGGTCTGCTCGGACGTGCACCAGCGCGCATGGCCCGTCATCACGTCGCCCACCAGCGTGTCGCCGGACAGGCCGGCGGCGGTGGCGCGCACGGTGATGTCGCGGTCGGTGATCATGCCCACGAGGCCGCTGAGGTCGCACACGGGGAGCGAGCCCACGTTGAGGTCATCCATCACCTGCGCGGCGCGCCGCAGGCTCTCGTCGGGGCGGACGACCTGCACGTTGCGCGTCATGAAATCCGAGATCTTTTGCATGGGGGGCCTTGCGACGGGGGACGGGAGCGACCGGACGGTCTGCGGGCGTCTGGCAAATGCCGGCCCCGTCGGGCCCCAACGGCGCGACGGGCTTGCGGCGCGACGACCGCCGCGGCGCCAGCGGACCCAGCAGCGCCGAGCGCGCGTCGTCGTCGCCCGGCAGCGCGCCCAGCTCCGGCACCTTGCGGTGGATGTAGGACTTCCGGCACACGGCCACGGTGTTGCCAAGGCGCGCGGCCACCTGCGCGATCACTTGCGTGGCGGCGCCGCGCTGGCTCTCGCCGGCGCAGGCGGCGCGCGTGAATTCGAGCGCCATCACG
>JACMOG010000551.1 GCA_014378125.1 Vitreoscilla sp.
CCAGTGCCTCGGACTTGTCCATGGCCACCTCCGACGGCTCGCCCTGCCACACATTGGGGCCCAGGTGGTCGCCGCCCAGCAGCAGGCGCGAGGCCGGCACGCCGCAGGTGGCGGCGATGCCGGAGACGAAACGGTGGAAGTCGGCCGGCCGCATGCCCGTGTAGCCGCCGAACTGGTTCACCTGGTTGGACGTGGCCTCGATGAGTACGCTGGTGCCATGGCGCGCGCCTTCGGCGAGCGCGGCCTCCAGGACGACGGGATGGGCCGAGCACACGGCGGTGATCCCGACAGGATCGCCCGCCTTGTGGCGGCTCACGAAGTTGAGCAGGTCGTGCATTCTCAGGATTCCGCGGGCGTCTCGGGTTGCAGCGCGAGCATCAGCGCGGCGATCGTGGCCAGCACCACGCCGGCCAGCTTGAACGGGCCGGGCAGGCCCGCCGACAGGCACATCGCGATCACCGCGGTCAGCAGCGGCGCGCCGGCATTGATCAGCGGCGACACGACGATGGCCTTGCCGTAGCGGAACGCGTACACCAGCGTCAACGCGCCGATGGCGTTGAGCATCTGGATGATGGCGGCCAGGCCCGGGCCGCTCCAGCCCCAGTGGATGGGCTGCTTGAAGTCGGTGAGCATCAGCGCGAACGGGATCGACGCGACCGCCGACAGCGCCATCCAGCCGAAGATGCTCTCGGCGTTCATGCTGCCGTTGGCCAGCTTGATGACGTAGGCCTGGATGCCCCACGCGGCCAGCACGATCAGCCCCAGCCAGAACCACAGCCCGTAGGTGGACGCCCCGCCGTTGCCGTAGTCGAACAGCGGCAGGCTGACCAGCGCCAGCACCACGCCCAGGATGCCCAGCTTGCCAGTGCGCTCGCCCAGCATCGAGTACGACAGCGCGATGGTGAGCGCGGGCGACAGCGCGATGATCGGGAAGATCAGGTAGGTGGGCCCGATGCGCACGTCGTAGAACAGCACCAGCTGGCCGCCGGCGCCCAGCAGGCCGGCCGCCAGGCCCAGCACGACGCTGCGGCGATCGGTCTGGAGACGCACGCCAGACCGGCGCAGCGCAATCCACGCGGGCGGGATCATGGTGAGGCACCACACCACGTAGTTGAGCGTCTCGGGAAACCCGTGCTCCGCCGGCAGGCCGGCGAACACGCCCCACACGCCCCACGTGACCGTGGTGATGAGCGCGTACATGAGCCAGCGCGACTTCGTGCCGGTGGTGCCGGCGGGCGGGTTCATGGTGAGATCGTTGTTCATGCTTTGCGCGCCAGGATGAGGAGGTTGTTCTTGAAGCTCACGTCGAGCGTCGGCCGTTGCGAACTGACGGTGCCCAGCGCGCGGCCCTCGATCCAGTCCTCGATCACCCAGTCGCCGGCGCCCAGGCCGCGCAGCGTCACCGGGCCCTTCCACGTGTCGGCGTAGAAGGCGTAGTGCAGCACGCCCTCCTTCTCCACCACGTGGGTCTCGGGCTTGTCGAACGCGATGTCGTACAGCTCGCCGCGGTAGGTGCCCTGCGACAGCCGGCGCGCGTTGTAGGCGCCGATCCACTTCTTCCAGTGCGCCTCGTGCTCGGGCGTCAGCAGGAACGAGTCCTTGGGCTTGGGGTCGACGGGCCAGGTGAACTTGGTGGACACCACGCCGCCCACGCCCACGGTGGACGCGAAGTCCTGTCCACCCGTGCTCAGCTCGACGTGGTCGCCCGCGTAGGCGGCCGACGCGCCGAGCAGCGCCTTTAGCGTCTTGCCCTTGTGGCGCACCTGCCAGCTCGACTCGGGATCGGACGCGGGAGCCGAGTCGATCCAGGGCATGTTGTGATACGCATACCCCGTTCCGCATGGGCACACCTCGACGACGGCTTCGGGGTTGACGGCCTTCACCGCGTCGTAGAGCGCCTTGTAGAAGTCGCCCAGGTGCTGCGCCGAATCCTGCGGATGCGCGTGGTGGTGTGCCGGGTTGTAGCAGGGGGCCACGCCGTTGAGGTGTTGGCCGTCCACCTTGAAGCCGTCGAAGCCCCAATCGCCGATGATCTTCTTCGCGATGGTGGCCATGCGCTGCTGTGTCTTGGCATAGGCCGGGCACAGGTAGAAGCTGTTCCACCAACTCACCAGTTGCGGCGCGCCGTCCTGGTCCAGCAACAGCTCGTCGGCGTCGTCGTGCAGCTCGTCGCTGCCGGGCGCGGCTTGCAGCGGCGCGATCCAGAGGCGCGCCAACAGCCCGCGCGAATGGATCTCGTCCGTGAAGGCCCGCATGTCGGCGTCGCCGTTGGGGTACTTGGCCGGATCGGGGCGCCAGTCGCCGGTGCGCACCTGCCAGCCGTCGTCCAGCACCACCCACTTCAGGCCCAGCTCCTGCATCTTGGGGATGGTGGCGCGTACCAGCGGGAACGAGAACTCACGCTCGTAGCCCCACGCGCACCACACGGGGTCGTAGGCGGAGGCCGGCGGCTTCGGCGCGTGGATGCCCTGCAGCGTCATCAGCTGGCGGTAGCGATCGAGCGGCGCGTAGTAGTCACCGCTGTGCACGGTGACGAAGGACAGGGGCAGGCGCACCATCTCGCCAGGCGCGACGGTGCGCGCGGTGTCGTCGACCAGGCCGACGTCCACCTCGTCGCCCGCGGCGCGCACGGGCAGAGACACCAGCTGCGGCAGCTTGTCGAGATGGCCCACGGCCAGGCCCACGTCGCGGCGCCACACGTCGGTCACAGGCGTGCCGCCGCCGTAGTCGGACGCGTCCATGCCCATGAAGTTGCGCTGGTCGAAGCCGCGCACCACCGGCTGCACCCAGTCGCGCCGATCGCGGTGCGTGGAGCCGGAGTACGTCCACCAGCCGCCGCCGTGGCGCGGCGACGCCAGCAGGCGGTGCGACACGGCGGACAGTGCCTCCACCTCCAGCGGCGTCTTGCCCTGGTTCGAGTAGCTGACGTCCAGCAGCGCGGTGCCCGGGAAGGCGTCCAGCAGCGTGATCGTCATCTCCTTCACGACGCCGTCGTTCGACCGGCCGACCAGATGCAGCGACTGCCCCGCGCCGAACGGCGTGGCGCCGGCGCGCGGTTCGGCCGACACCAGCGCGAAGCGCTCGATGCGGCGGCCCTTGACGGCCACGCCGCTGGCATCGAAGCGCGTGAGCGCCTGCAGCCGCAGGCCGTTCTTGCCGACGACCCGGCAACGCATGTCGTCGTCGAAGTGCAGGCCGATGCGGTCGTCCTCCACGCGCACGTGGCCGCGACCGGAGTCGACCAGCGCTGCGCGGCTGGCGGCCGGCAGCAACGTGGTGGCGGCGGGCACGGCGCCCAGCCACTTCAGGAACGCGCGTCGAGCGGTCATTGCGAGGATCCCCAGCCACCCTTGAAGGTGCGTTCAGCGTTGAGGTGGTACAGCTTGTCGATGACGCCGCGCGGCAGCGCCAGGCCCTTCACGGGCTTGTCGAGATCGGCCACCTTGAAGGTGTCGGCGCTGGTGAAGTAGCGCCACTGCTCGCGCCAGGCCTTGCCGGTCTCGTGCGCCATCTCGGCGCCCGGCTGCGTGGGCTCCTGCTCGATGTCGGTGGCGTACAGCAGGCGGTCCTGGTACTTGATGAAGAAGCGGCGCATCTTCTCGCGGTCCTGTTGCCCCTGCGACTGGATCTGGCCGATGCGCGCGGCCACGTCCACCGAGGCGCCGGGATAGCGGTCGAGGAAGGCGGCGAGCTCGTCGACGTCGCGCTCCAGCGAGGCCATGTGCATGCCCACGAAGTGAAGCTTGGGATGCGCGTCCAGCATGCGGTCGCGCGCGGCCATCTGGTCTTCCCAGCTGGGCATCTCCGGATGCAGGTACATGTGGTACTGCGGATGCGCCTTGAAGTACTCGCGGTCGTTGTTGACCGACATCTTGTCCAGCGGCAGCCAGCAGTTGTACGGCTCGCCCTGGTGGTCGAGCAGCGTGATGCCCTTGGCCTCCATGTAGTCGAACACGGGCTTCAGGCGCAGGTCGTCCAGCATTACCAGCTTGCCTTGCGCATCGCGCAACGACATGCCCACGTTCTTCCACACCTTGATGCCCACGGCGCCGGCCGCCATCGCCCCGTCGATGCGGCGCTGCGTGCGTTCCAGCCAGCCCGCCGACTCGAAGTCGGTTACCGGGAAGGCGCCTGCGAAGGCCACCGTGCTCGGGAACACGGTGTGCAACGCCACGGCGACGCGGAACTGTTCGTCGAGCGGCGGGAAGTCGGGGTAGTCGACGTTGATCGTGAGCACCTTGAAGTTCTGCGCCCGCGCGGCTTCGATGAACGTGGCCTCCGGGTTGTGCAGGTGCATGTGCGAGTCGATCTTGGGCACCTTGGCGTAATCGGCCAGCGTGTAGTGCGCCTCGACCTGCGCGCCGGCGTGCGAGGCGCCGAGCGCGAGGACGAGCGCCGCGAGAAGGGGTCGGGTCATGGTCACAGCGAGAGGCTCATGCCGAGCGTGAAGGCGCGGCCGTAGCGGGCGTAGCCGTTGGGAAGCGTCACCTGGCCGTTGGTCAGCACGTACTCCTCCTTGGTGTCGAGCAGGTTGCGGCCTTCCAGCGTGAAGCGCAGGTGGTCGGTGAGGCTGTAGGCCATCTGGCCCGTGAGCCAGGTGATGGCCTTGGCCTCGGCGTTGAAGCCGGCGCCCAGCGCGTTGTTGGTGGTGACGTACTGCGCCGTGTGGTCGCCCGTGACGCTGGCGCTCCACGCGCCCTTCTCGTACAGCACGCCCAGCGACGACGTGGCCGGCGCGATGCCCTCGAGCGGCTGCTCGAGCCCGTCCACCCAGCTCTTGGACACGTTGCGGGTGTACTGCCCGCGCACGCCGAAGCCGTTGGCCCACAGGTGCTGGAAGCCGGCCTCCCAGCCGCGTACCCGGGCGCGGTCGCCGTTGATGGGCGTCTGCACGTTGAACAGGTGGCCCGGCACGCCGATGTCCACGCCCGTGCTGTACCGCTGCGTGATCTGGTTCTTGATGTTCTTCTGGTAGACCGCGAAGTTGACCTCCGAGTCCTTCGCGTAGTAGTACTCCAGCGAGGCGTCGAACTGCAGCGCGCTGTAGGGCTTCAGCTTCGCGTTGCCGCCGAAGATGTCGGTGAAGTCGCCCCACGACACGCTCTGCGTGGTGCTGGTGGGCGCCAGGCTGTCCACCGACGGCCGCGCCATCGTCTTGGCCGCGCCCAGCCGCAGCTGCAGCGGCTGGCTGATGTGCCAGATGTAGTTGGCCGACGGCAGCGCGTAGGTGTAGTTGCCCTTCTCGGTGAGCGGCGTGGGCGCGCCGTAGGTCACGGTGTAGTCGAACGGGTCGAGCTCCTCCAGGCCGATGATCTTGGCGTCCCAGGCGAGCGAGCTGGTCTTCGTGTTGACGAAGCGCACGCCCGCGTCGGCGTTCCAGTTGTCGCCCGACATGTCGGCCTGCAGCCAGGCCGCGATGGTGCGCTCGGTGACGCGATAGCTCTGCAGCGGATCCCACGCCGGCGCGGCGGCCGCGTAGCTGTAGGTGCTGCCGTCGGAGCGCGTCTTGCCGTCGTAGGCCTTGAGCTGGTTGATGTAGTTGTTGGTGTCGAAGCTGAGGAAATTGCGCGGGAAGTTGCCCGACACGCCCTCCATGAAGTTCGGCAGGCTCAGGTGCTGGTCGATGACGTTGCCGCCCAGCGAGGCCACGTTGACGGCGTCGGCGCCCGAGTAGTAGTTGGCGCCGTTGTTGAAGTCGTTGTCGATCAGGTTGCGCACCTTCTTGCGCGACGTGAAGGCGACGCCGAACTTGAGCTGGTCGACGTGGGCCTTGTCGATCTGCAGCACCGCGGCCTCGGAGGCGCCCAGGATGCGGTCGTCCACGTTGTCGCCGGACAGCTCGAAATAGTGCGTGTTGAAGTCGGACGCGCCGAACTGGCCGTTGGCCAGGCCGGTGGTCAGGTCGCGCCCGCCGTCGGACGACACGGAGATGTCGGGCACCTGGCCGCCGTCGAGCGTGATGTGCGTCGTGTTGGGCTGGTTCATGCGCAGCACGACGTAGGTGTCCTGGCCGCCGGAGTGGCGGCTGGAGGTGGACGCGTACGCGTCGCTGGTCAGCACCAGGTCCTTCGTGGCGTGCCACTCGGCGTTGATGCCGTACAGGCCGGTGTCGACGACGCGGTGCGAGGTCTTGTTCAACAGCTCCGGGTTCATGCGCAACTCCGGATCGGTGTTGTTCATGGTGAAGTCGGTGACCACGCCGTTGGTGACGGTCATGTTGGACCAGCGCTCGGGCGAGAACAGCGGGTAGAACGACTGCTCGTAGCCCACCTGCGGCGAGTCGAGTCGCGTCTTGATGCCGTCGACCACCACCTTCAGGTCGCTGTCGGGACGCCACTCGAGCTTGCCCGAGAGGGCGAGCCGCTTCTTGTCCTCGATGATCGAGCCCACGCGGAACTGGCCCGGGGCGATCAGGCCTTCCTCGTTCGGGTCGAGCACGCCGTTGCCGTTCAGGTCGATGTTGCCGCCCCAAGCGTTGCCGCTCCAGTTGGCCTTCGGGTCGCTGATCGGGTTGCGCGCCCAGCCGCCGTCGTTGCCGGCCTCGTCGGTGCGCTCGCGGCGATGTGCGTAGACCACGCCCACCAGCACGCCGAAGTGGTTCTCGTCGAACGTGTTGCTGTAGGTGCCCGACAGCTTCGAGCCCTTGAGCGTCGTCATCAGGTTGCGGTCGCCTTCGACGCGCAGCAGCCCGTGCTGGCCCTTCTGGTCGAACGGGCTGGCCGAGCGCAGGTTCACCAGACCGCCGATGGCGCCCTCGGTGTTCGAGGCCGACGCCGACTTGATGACGTCGGCGCCGTTGATGATGTCGGACGGGAGCACGTCGAACGCGAAGTCGCGGCCGGCGCCGTCGGTGCCCAGGATGCGGCCGTTGAAGGTGGTGAGCGTGTATTCGGGGCCCAGGCCGCGCACGCTGACGTACTGGCCTTCACCGCCGGCGGTTCGGCTGATGGACACGCCGGTGATGTGGCTCAGCGAGTCGGCCACGTTGTCGTCGGGAAAGCGGCCCAGCTCGGTGGCGCTGATGCTGTCCTGGATCTGCGCCGAATCGCGCTTGATCGCGAGCGCGCGTTCGAGGCTGGCGCGGGTGCCGGTGACGACGACCACGGCGTCGGCGCCCTGGGCAGCGTCACGTTCGGCGGAGGAGGTGGGCTGGGACGCGGCGGCGGCGGCAGGCGCGGCGGCCTGGGCATGGCCGGCGGCATGGGACAGCAGGCCCACGGCGGCGAGCGCGAGCACGGACAGGCGATGCGGGACGGGGCGCGGAATCGAACGGAGACTCATCGGTGGTTCCTTGTGGGGGTCGGCCGCTGGCTTGAGCAAGCTGGCGCAATCGGAGGCGCAAGGGGTCGGAACGGCTTCTGTGGCCACTCTCGAGCAGGCAGATGAAGTCTACGTTTTCTTTCGAATCCTTTCGTTCATAGTTTTCACTTACGGTTTACGCTTTCGTTATGAGGATAACGAAAGATCACCGCAAAGACAATTTCTAGACGAGCACCACTTCCACCCCGCGCCGCCGCAGCTCCTCCACCGTCTCGGGATTGGCCGCCGAGTCGGTGATGAGCATGTGCAGCTGGTCGACGCTGGCGATCACCGAGAGGTTGCGCCGCATCAGTTTGGACGAGTCGGCCACCGCGATCACCTGGCGCGAGATGCGGATCATCTGGGCGTTGGACTGCGCCTCCTGCAGGTAGGGCGTCATCAGCCCGATCTCGGGGTCGAGGCTGTCGACGCCCAGGAACAGCCGGTCGGCATGCAGCCCGTTGAGCGAGTTCACCGCGATGGGCCCGGACAACGAGAACGACTGCTGGCGCAGCTGGCCGCCCGGCATGATCAGGTTGACGTGCGGCACCGGCGCCAGCACCGTGGCGATGTTGAGCGCGTTGGTGATCACGTTGATGCCCGTGAGCGGCAGGCCGCGGATCTGGCTGGCGAGCGCGTAGGTGGTGGTGCCCGAGTCGAGCAGGATCGTCTCGCCGTCGCGGATGAGCGCGGCCGCGGCCGCGGCGATGCGCTGCTTCTGCTCCTGGTGCAGCGTCTGCTTGACGTTGAGCGGCACCTCCTCCTCGTCGCGCACCGGCAGCGCGCCGCCGCGGGTGCGCACCAGCGCGCCTTCGGCCGCCAGCGCGGCCAAGTCGGCCCGGATGGTGACCAGCGAGGTCTTGAAGCGATCGGCCAGCTGGGCCACGGTGACGCGGCGCTGCTCGCGCACCAGGGCCAGGATCAGCCCGCGGCGCTCGTCGATGAGCAGGCCGTCGGGGCGCGCCGGGGTCGTTTCGAGGGTGGGTGCGGGCATTCCGGATCTCGGGACATTGGCAACTTTCGAATCATAACGAAAGCCCGGCGGGTGTTTAACGAAACCTTCAAGGGTTTTCGAAAGGCCGACCCTTTCAGACGAATGCCCTCAGCTGCCCACCTCCAGCGGATAGAGCCGCAGGATCTTCGCCTCGTGGCTCATCACCTCGACGCTGTACGGGATGTCGTAGGGGCCGTGATCCTTGTGCGCCCACAGGTCGCGCACGCGGTACGTGTTCCAGGGCTGCGACAGGTCGCGGCGCGGATTGACGTTCATCTCGGCCGTGGCCGCGCCGCGATTGAGCAGCGCCACCACCCAGCTGCCGTCGGCCATCTCCTTGGCCCACGCCTGCAGCTCGCCGTGGGCGCCCTGCTCGCCCACCTTCTCGGCGGCGTGGCCGGCGGCGTCCTGGTTGACGGCGATGACCTCGGCGTTGGTGAGCGTGGCCAGCGAGTCGGCGTCGAGCGCGCGCACGTCGGCGCCGATCAGCAGCGGCGACTCGAGCATCGCCCACAGGCTGAAATGGGTGCGGTACTCCACGTTGCTGGCGCCGGTGCCCACCAGCAGCGGGCTGCGGCCGTTGAGGCCGACGATGAGCATGTCGAAGTCGTTCCAGTGTCCAGGGCCGGCGTATTTGGCCAGCTTCTCGCCGCGGTCGAGCATGTCCAGCACGTCGAAGTAGTACTTCTCGCGCAGGCCCGGGTAGTTGAAGTCGTCGGAGATGTCCTGGCCGATGCGCCACTGGTTCACGCCCATGGCGGCGGCCCACTCGGGGATGTCCGACCAGCCGCAATGGCACGCGTGGTACACGATGGGCCGCTTCGTGGCGATGAGCGCGCCGGACATGCGGCCTATCACCCGCTGCACCTCGGCCTTGGGCGCGTCCTTGTGCGAGCAGCAGCTGTCGTACTTCAGGTGGTCGACGCCCCACGCGGCGAACATGGCCGCGTCCTCGGTCTCGTGGCCCTCGCTGCCGGTGTAGCCGGCGCAGGTGCGCGCGCCGGGGCCCGAGTAGATGCCCAGCTTGAAGCCGTGCGCGTGCGCGTAGTCGGCCAGGTATTTGATGCCGTGCGGAAACTTGGCGGGGTCGGCCTCCAGCGGCTTGTCCTTGCGCGCGGCCTTGTAGTGCTGCCACCCGTCGTCGAGGTTGACGTACACGTAGCCGGCGTCGCGCAGGCCGTGCGCGGCCATCGCGTCGATGCTCTCGATGACCACCTGCTCGTTGATCGCCTCGCCGAACTGGTTCCAGCTGCTCCAGCCCATGGGCGGCGTCTTCGCCAGGCCGTTGCTCACCGGGGCGGCCGACGCCGCGGCGCCCATGAACGCGAGGAGCGCGGCGAAGACGGCAATGCGGGCGCGATGAGGCATCGAGGAGTTCTCCTGCAGGTTCGGATCGAACCTGCGATCGTAGCCCTGGCGACCCGCGCGCCGCCCTATTTCGCTGCGATCCAGTCGGAAGCGGGCGACGTCACTTCGCGGCGATGGCCTCGACCTGGATGCGCAGGTCCACCGCCATGCTGAAGCCGTAGGCCTTGCCCGCGTCCATGCCGAACTGCTCGCGGTCGATCGTGGCGTAGACGTCGGCGCCGCAGGCCTCGCGCTTGTACATCGGGTGCGGGATGCACTTGAACTTGCGGATCTCCAGCGTCACCGGGTTGGTCTTGCCGTGCATCTCCAGCGTGCCCACCGCGCGCGCGGGCACGCCGTCGGCGAAGCCCTCCAGCGTTCCCTTGAAGATGGCCTTCGGATACTTGTCCGACTCGAACAGCGACTTGGTGCGCGCCTCCTTGTTCAGCGCCTCCAGCCCGAAGTCGCCGCTCTTCATGTCGACGACGATGACCAGGCTGCCGGTGCCGGCCTCGCGATCCATCGTGATCGACCCCGTGGTCTTGTCGAACTTGCCGCGCCACGTGGAGATGCCCATGTGGTCGGCCTCGAAGCTGGGGAACGTGTGCGTCGGGTCGACGTCGTAGGTGACCGGCGCGGCGTGGGCGGCGGTGGCGGTGGCGGCGAACAGGGCGGTGGCGGCGAAACGGGACAGGGGGTTCATCGGATCTCCGGGGTGGCTGGGGCTGGAATGGATGGCAAGCGCTGCCATCTTCCCCGACGTTCGAGGGTTCGCCATTTCGACACGCGGCGCGCCATCGTCATCCCGAATTCACGCGGCGCCGAATCCGTGCAGACTGCGGGCACCTCACCGGAAAGACACCATGCTCATCGCCCTGCCGATCATCGTCCTGGCCATTGCGGCCCTGCTCGCCTACGCCGGCACGCGGCCCGACACCTTCCGCATCGAACGCGCCATCCGCATCGACGCGCCCGTCGTTCAGGTGGCCGAGCAGATCGACGACTTCCACCAGTGGGGCAGCTGGTCGCCGTGGGAGAAGCTCGACCCGACGATGACGCGCACCTTCAGCGGCACACACGCGGGCGTGGGCGCCGTCTACGACTGGGACAGCAAAGGCAAGGCCGGCGCCGGCCGCATGGAGATCACCGAGATGCGCGCCGGCGCCGAGCGCAGCGTGATCGCCATCCGGCTCGAGTTCTTCAAGCCCTGGAAGGCCACCAACGCGACCGAGTTCCTGATGACGCCCACCGAGGCCGGCACCGACCTGAGCTGGTCGATGAGCGGCCCGAGCCCGTTCATGTCCAAGCTCATGGGCGTGTTCATGGACTTCGACAAGATGGTGGGCAGGGACTTCGAGGCCGGGTTGGCGGCACTCAAGCGCAACGCCGAGCAGGCGCCGCGCTGAGCGTTCGCGTCAGGCCACCGTGGAGATGTCGCGGGCGCGCAGCATCCTGTGCAGGATCGGCGTGACGAGCAGCAGCAGGACGCCGGCGCCGATGGCGGCCACGTACAGGAACTTGTAGGGCGCGATGCCGGTGCCGTCCATGATCTTGCCGAGCGTGCCAGCCAGGTAGTTGCCGGCCGCCGACGACAGCATCCAGACACCCATCAGCAGTGCCGCCACGCGCACCGGCGCGGCGCGCGAGGTGAGCGCGAGGCCCACCGGCGACAGCATCAGCTCGCCCACCGTCTGGATCACGTAGGCGTAGAAGAGCCACATCGGGCTCACCGGACCGGTGGCGTCGGCGAGCACCTTCGCGTGATCCAGCAGCACGAAGCTGAGGCCAAGCACGATCATGCCCACGCCCAGCTTGGCGGGGTCGGGCAGTTGGAAGCGGGAGCGGTTCATCCACGCCCACATGATGGCGAACAGCGGCCCCAGCACGAGAATGGCGGCGGAGTTGATGCTCTGGAACCAGCCGGCAGGCACCTCGAAGCCCCCCAGCGTGCGCTGCGTCTGCTGGTCGGCGAACAGGTTCATCGAGCCGCCGGCCTGCTCGAAGCCCATCCAGAAGAAGATGGAGAACAGCGTAAGGACGCAGATGGCGACGATGCGCTTCCATTCGGTGCCCGTGAGCTTCTCGCCGCCAGCCGTCCTGCCGCCGATGACGCGAGGCAGCGCGATAGCCGTTGCGATCGCGACGGCCGCCAACGCAAGCTTCACCGCGAGCGTCAACGCGCCGACGATCGGGCCGATGAAAAGCCCCAGGAACACCACCCCGACAGAGCCCAGCGCCCAGGCGAGGACGGTCGGCGCGCTGCCCCAACCGATGGGCGCCTGGCCCTCGCGCAGGCCAGCACGGCCGATCATGCGCTGGAACGACAGCAGCGTCACGGTGCCGATGGCCATGCCGACGCCGGCCGATGCGAAGCCGTAGTCCCAGCCCACCTTCTCGCCCAGGGTGCTGCAGACAAACGGCGCCAGCAGCGCGCCCAGGTTGATGCCCATGTAGAAGATGCTGTAGCCGCCATCGCGGCGCGGGTCGTCGGGGCCGTCGTACAGGTCGCCCACCATCGAGCTCGTGTTGGCCTTGAAGAAGCCGTTGCCCACGATCAGCAAGCCCAGCGCCACGTGCAGCATCGACGGCACCGCCATCGCGAAGTGGCCCAGCATCATCACGATGGCCCCGATGACCGCCGCGAGGCGCTTGCCCAGCCAGCGGTCGGCGATCCAGCCACCGATCATCGGCGTGACGTACACGAGGCCGGCGTAGATGCCCAGCAGCTCCTTCGCGTCCTCGTCCTTGTAGCCGAGCGAATGAACGAGGTACAGGACCAGGAGGCCGCGCATGCCGTAGAAGCTGAAGCGCTCCCACATCTCGGTGAAGAAGATGACGGCGAGGCCCGCGGGCTGCCAGGGGCGAGCGGCCGTGGCCGGCGGATTTGCAGCGAGAGTGTTCAAGACGAATCCCGAGGATCACGGACGAGGACGTGCAGCGAAGCGCCTCGTGGGCGCTTGCGGCGGACTCGGCGATTGTCGCAAAGACCGCCTCCGCGGGCGCTGCGGGGTTGCCCGGGCATGGCACGATGGGTCTCCCACCCAACCCGACGACGCATGCAACGCCGCACCCTCCTGCGCAAGCTTGGCGAAGGCCTGGCCCTTGCTGTCGGGCACTCGACTTGCCGATCCGCGGGCACCGCCCGCGCCGAAGCCGCGCCGAAAGCCTCCATGTCCCTGCCCGATTCGACGTACTCCGTCGCGTTGTCCGTCGATCTTTCGGCGCCGTCCACTCCCCTGCGCCACCCCTGGCGCCACTGCGTGGGCAGTTGCCACGCCCCCACCGCACTGCGTGCCGACTGGCAGCAGCAACTCGCCCGCGCGCACCGCGAGCTGGGCTTTCGCCACGTGCGCTTCCATGGCCTGCTGTCCGACGACATGGGCACGCTGGTGAACCAGGACAACCAGTTCCTGTTCTCGTTCTTCAACATCGACCGCGTGTTCGACTTCCTGCTGTCCATCGGCATGAAGCCGCTGGTGGAGCTGTCGTTCATGCCGGCCACGCTGTCGTCCGACGGCAACAGCGTGTTCCATTACCGCGCCAACGTCACGCCCCCCAAGCGCATCGAGGATTGGCAACTGCTGATGACGAAACTGGTGGGCCACTGGGTGGAGCGCTATGGCATCGACGAGGTGGCGCAGTGGCCGCTGGAGGTGTGGAACGAGCCGAACCTCACCGCCTTCTGGACCGGCGGACAGGCGAAGTATTTCGACCTGTTCAAGGCCACCTGGACATCGATCAAGGCGATCTCGCCGCGCCTGCAGGTGGGCGGCCCGGCCACGGCGGGCAACGCCTGGCTGGACGACTTCAATGCGTTCTGCGCGGCCAACGCCTGCCCGCCCGACTTCATCAGCACGCACTACTACCCGACGGACGCCTTCGGCTCGGTCGACACCGACACCGTGTCGCAGCTCGCCGACGCGTCCATGAGCGTGATGCGCGACCGCGCGCTCGACGCGCGCAAGGCCGCGGGCGCGAAGCCGCTGTACTACACCGAGTGGAACATCACGTCGAATCCGCGCGACCCGACGCACGACGGGCCGTTCTGCGCGGCGCTGGCCACGCACTTCCTGCTCAGTGTCGATGACCTGGTGGACGCCTACAGCTGGTGGGTGTTCTCGGACATCTTCGAGGAGAACTACTTCCCCAGCGTTCCATACCACGGCGGCTTCGGCCTGCTCAACCTGTACGGCATCCCCAAGCCCGTGTACCGCGGCTTCCAGATGCTCGACCAACTGGGCACGCGGCGCTGGCTCGTGCCCGAGTCGCATCCCACCGTGCGCATGCACGTGGGCGCGCCGGACGACGACGCCGCCACCACGGTGCTGCTGGTCAACGTGGCGATGCCGCGCCACCCCATCGCCACCGAGATCGTCGACGTGCGCATCGCCGGCCTGAACGGCCGCAAGCCGCGCGCCGCGCTGCTCGCGCGCATCGACGACACGCACGCCAACCCGCAGGCCGAGTGGCTGCGCCTGGGCAGCCCCGAGTACCCGCATCCGGCCCAGGTGGACGCGCTGGAGCTGGCGTCCACCGTCACGCCCGAGCGCATCGCGGTGCAGGCCGATGGCGACGGCGCGCGCTTCGCCCTGCCCTTGCCGCCCAACGCGATGGCGCTGGTGCGCATCGAGTGGGAGCCCGTATGAAGCGCACGTCCGCCGACGCCGCCGACAACGCCGACGATCCGGGCTATTCCGGCGAGCCGGCCCCGCATCCCGAAGGGGTGAAGCACGCGGTGCTGCACGGCTTCACGCGGCGCGAGTCCATCGCCCGCGATGCGATGCTCACCGACCTTCAGCGCGAGTCTTTCGGCTACTTCCTGCACGAGGTCAACGAGGCCAACGGCCTGGTCAGCGACAAGACCTCGCGCGACTGGCCCGCCAGCATCGCCGCCGTGGGCATGGCGCTCACCGCCTACCCGGTGGGCGTGCAGCGCGCGTTGATGACGCACGCGCAGGCGCTGCAGCGCACCCTGCTCACGCTGCGCACGCTGGCGTCGTTCGAACAGGGCGAGTCGCCCGCCGCGTCCGGCTACCGCGGCTTCTTCTATCACTTCCTCGACATGGAGACCGGCGAGCGCGCGTGGGAGTGCGAGCTGTCCACCATCGATACCGCGCTGCTGATGGCCGGCGTGCTCACCGTGGCGGCCTACTTCCATGCCGACACGCCCGACGAGGCCGAGGTGCGGCGGCTGGCCACCGCGCTGTACGAGCGCGTCGAGTGGGACTGGATGGTGGGCGAGCAGGGCACGATCTGCCATGGCTGGAAGCCCGAGACGGGCAAGCTGCCGTGGCACTGGGAAGGCTACGACGAGGCGCTGGTCCTGTACCTGCTGGCGCTGGGCTCGCCCACGCACGGCATCCCGCAGCACTCGTACGACGCGTGGTGCACCACCTATCAGTGGAAAGAGGTCGAGGGCATCGAATACCTGCACGCCGGCCCGTTGTTCATCCACCAGATGTCGCACCTGTGGGTCGATTTCCGCGGCCTGCGCGACGCCTTCATGCGCGAGCACGACAGCGACTACTTCATCAACAGCCGCCTCGGCGCGCACGTGCAGCAGCGCTACGCCATCCGCAATCCGCGCCGCCACGCGCTGTACGGCGAGTTCGCGTGGGGCATCACCGCCAGCGACGGCCCGGGCGCCGTGCGCTGGCGCCAGCCCGTGGAGTCGCCGTTCTTCGACTACGTGGCGCGCGGCGTGCCCGACGGGCCCGACGACGGCACGCTGGCGCCCTGGGCGGTGGTGGCGTCGCTGCCGTTCGCGCCGGAGATCGTGCTGCCCCCCATCCCCATCCTCCGCCCCATCCAGCTGCACGTGGCCAATCCGTACGGCTACAAGGCGTCGTTCAACGCGAGCTTTCCCAGCGATCGTAAACACGCGTTCGGCTGGGTCTCGCCCTATCTCTTCGGC
>JACMOG010000552.1 GCA_014378125.1 Vitreoscilla sp.
ACATCATCCCGTCGTCGGCGGGCGCGGCCAAGGCCGTGGGCGTGGTCATTCCCGAGCTGAACAAGAAGCTCACGGGCATGTCGTTCCGCGTGCCCCCGTCCGACGTGTCCGTGATCGACCTGACCGTCGAGCTCGTGAAGGAAGCCAGCTACGAGGACATCTGCAACGCGATGAAGGCCGCGTCGCAGGGCGCCATGAAGGGCGTGCTCGGCTACACCGAGGAGAAGGTGGTCTCCACCGACTTCCGCGGCGAGTCGATGACCTCGGTGTTCGACGCGGACGCCGGCATCGCGCTGGACAGCACCTTCGTCAAGGTCGTGGCCTGGTACGACAACGAGTGGGGCTACTCCAACAAGGTGCTCGAGATGGCGCGCGTCGTCGCCGGCTGATCGAAGCCCCCGGACTCGCGCGAATCCTGCGCGAAGCTGAAGAACATGGCCCGCCGAGCGGGCCATTTTTCATGGTGGCGTCGCGCGGAGCGGACGGACGAGCGCACCGATACGTTCGTTTTCCATTTGAGCGCGCCAATGTCCTGCTCGACGCCATCAGGCTACGTGGTTGCAACCGGATAGCCACTAGACTCGTAACAATCAGACGCCCCACGGACGGGGCGCCTACAACTTTGCGGAGAGTGCGATGGCACGCATGAGTCGATTGCTGAGCGCGGTCTGTCTGGGTATCGCGGCCACCGCCGCCGTGGCCGCGGTGGCGGTCTCCAGCGAATACAACAAGGTGCGCCGGTCGCCCACGCATCTCGCGGAGTCCACCGGCAACGCGCGCGTCATCGTCAAGTTCAAGGAGCGGGCGTCCATCCTGTCGGTGTCCAACGCGACCGCCGGTTCGGTGCGCGTGGGCCCCCAGAAAGCCGGGGTACTCGGCGGACGCCTGGGCCTGTCGCTCACCGACGGGCGCGTGCTGGGCGCACGCACCCAGGTGATGAAGGCGAGCGGCATGACTTCGGCGGAACTGGCCAGGACCATCGCTGCCGACACCGACGTCGAATGGGCCGAGGTCGACCACAAGCGCTACGCGCAGGTGGTGCCGGTCAACGACCCGCTGTACCCCGACACCCTGTCCACCAGCGTGGCGCCCAATGGCCCGGTCGCCGGCCAGTGGTACCTGCGCGCGCCGTATACCGAGACGGCCCTGGTCCGGAATGCGACGACCGGCCTCTACGTTTCCACCCCCGAGAACGTCGTCTCCGGCATCGACATCGAGCCAGCCTGGGCCCTCACGACCGGCGCGACGTCCATCATCATCGGCGACGTCGACACCGGCATCACGGTGCATCCCGACCTGACGGCCAACAACAGCAAGATGATCGCGGGCTACGATTTCATCTCCGACTCGACCATCTCCAACGATGGCGACGGGCTGGACGCCGATCCTTCCGACGCGGGTGACTACGTCACCGCCACCGAGAACTCGACGGGGAACTCGAACAGCAACCCGTTCTTCGGTTGCAACGACAACGGCATCGGTGGCAAGGTCGCCGAGAACAGCACTTGGCACGGCACGCAGACGGCCAGCATCCTGGGCGCGTCCACCAACAACGCCACCGGCATGGCCAGCGTCGGCTACAACGTGCCGGTGATCCCGGCGCGCGCCCTGGGCAAGTGCGACGGCTACGACTCCGACATCATCGCGGCGGCCCAGTGGGCGGGCGGTATCGCGCCCAGCAGTATCGGCACTGTCTGCGACAGCAAAGGCAGCAATTGCGTGAACTACAGCGGCGTGCCCACCAACCCACATCCGGCCCGCGTCATCAACATGAGCCTGGGCGCGTCGGGCACCTGCACGAAGGCCTACATCGACGCGTTCACCACGCTGCGCGACGCAGGAAAGATCATCGTCGTGGCGGCGGGCAACGACGGCGGCCTCGCGGTGGCGGTGCCTGCCAATTGCCAGCCGGCACCCTCCGACACGAACCGGACGCCACTGGTGATCGCCGTCGCCGCACTGCGCCACGCCGGTACCAAGGTGGGCTTCTCCGACCTCGGCCCTGAGATCACGATCTCGGCGCCGGGCGGCAACTGCATCAACACCGCGTCAGGCGAGCCGTGCCTGTTTCCGATCATCACCGCACGCAACTCCGGCACCACCACGCCGGTGGTCAACGGCGGCACGTATTCCGATGGGCTGAACAACACCAGCCTGGGCACCAGCTTCTCCACGCCGATGGTGGCGGGCACGGTGGCGCTGATGCTGTCGGTGAATCCCAGCCTTACCAACCAGCAGGTGATCGACATCCTCCAGGCCAAGGCGCGACCGTTCCCTTCGACCAGCGACACCGTGCCGAACCCGGCAACGTGCCACGCGCCCAGTGCCGCCGTGGGGCAGGACGAGTGCATCTGCACGACCTCCACCTGCGGCGCAGGCATGCTCGACGCCAGCGCGGCGGGGACGGAAGCCGCACGGCTGGCAACCGCCCAGTTGGTCACGCCTGCCACCAACTACACCTGGCCCACGGCCGTGGTCACGTCGACGGCCACCACTGTCGCGGCCGGCAGCAGCATCACGCTCGACGGCAGCACCAGCCTGCCGGGCTCCAGCGGCGCGGCGGTCAAGTACAAGTGGTCCGTCCAGGACGCCGACACCCACATCACGCTGGGATCCAGCACGAGCTCCACCGTCACGGTGACGGGCGCGTCGGCCGGCACCGGCCTGGTCCAACTGAGCGTGACGGATCCCACCAGCGGCCTCGTCAACAACAGCATCCAGAGCGTCACCGTCACGGCGGCAACGAGCAGCGGCGGCACCAGCAGCGGTGGTGGCGGAGGCGGCGCGGCCAATCCCGCCTGGCTGGTGGCGCTGGGCATCGCCGGCCTGCTGCTGGGCTCGCGGGCACGCGGCAAGCGGGCGTAACGCGCGCACGAGCGCAGGATCCACGCGGCGAGGGTCAGGCGTTGGACGGCGCCTGTGCCGGGCAGCTGTTGAAGCGCTGCGCGCCGGTGGCGTGGTGCCACGCGGGGTCGGCGGCGCGCACCTGCAGGTGACGCTGCACGACGGGGGCCGTGAGCGTGACCACCTTGGCGCCGTGCACGCCGTGCTTGCCGAGCTCGTCGAGCTTCTTCGCGGCGTCGGGCTGGCTCGAGAACTGGCCCAGCGACAGGCCCGGGGCCAGCGTGGTGGGCGCGTTCACGCGGTCGAACTTCACGTCGAGCTTCCTCAGCTCGTCGGCCTTCTGCTGCCAGGCCTGCGCGTCGGCGAAGCGGCCCAGGTAGACGATCCACGTGCCGCCCTGCGTCTGGCGTCGCTCGCCGACGGCCACGCCGCTCTTGATGAGCGCGGCCTTGAGCGAGGCGAACTGCGCGTCGTCGATCGGCGGCGTCTCGGCGCAGTCGGCGTCCGCATCGCCGATCTTGCGCGGCAACGCGGCGGGCACGGACGAGGCGGCCTCGCTCGCCGGGCGACCGGTCACCAGCGCGACGTCGACGGCGCTGGCGTTGGCGTTGGCGCCCTGCGCGGCGGACGCCGCCGAAGCGCCGGTCGCGGCGCCGCGGGC
>JACMOG010000553.1 GCA_014378125.1 Vitreoscilla sp.
GCCGGCCAGCCTGGTGGACGACGTCCGCCGCGTCGACCCGTGCCTCGTCGAGCGCGCGCCCGACCTCGACCTGGCGCTCTGCTACGTGTGCGCCCGCTTGGGCGAGAGGCTGGCCAGCGGCGACCTTCGCCGCCTCGCCGACTTCGACCTGGCCCTCGACGAGACCGCCGACTTCCATCGCATCCAGTCGCGCCTCTCGCGCCCGAACTGGGCCGCGCTGGCCATGGCGTTGCGCGATCCGGCGCTGTGCGAGACCATGGAAGCGATGGTGCGGGCGTTGCGCGAGGACGCCGCCGTGCCGGCCTGAAGAGGTCCTCGATCGGGAGGGACGGCAGCGGCATCACGCGGCTGCCCTGGGTCTTGTCGGCGCCAACGTAAGATGGCGGGTTTTCCCCGCCCACCGACAAAGCACCGACCATGGACATCACGACGCCCACCCCGCCGCTCGACGAGAACAAGCTGATTGCGGAGCGTCGCGAGAAACTGGCCGCCATCCGCGCCAAGGGCGGCGTCGCGTTCCCCAACGACTTCAAGCCGACGCATCGCGCGGCGGAGCTGGCCGAAAAATACGGCAAGCTCACCAACGAGGAGCTCGAACCGCAGAACGTGCAGGTGAGCGTGGGCGGCCGCATGATGCTCAAGCGCGTGCAGGGCAAGGGCGGCTTCTGCAACCTGCAGGACGCCACCGGGCGCATCCAGCTGCACGTCAAGATCGACCTGGTCGGCGAAGAGACCTACGACCAGTTCAAGCACTGGGACCTGGGCGACATCCTGGCCGCCGAGGGCACGCTGTTCATCACGCGCGCCGGCGAGCTCACGATCCGCGTCACCACGCTGCGCCTGCTCACCAAGTCGCTGCGCCCGTTGCCCGACAAGTTCCACGGCATGAGCGACCAGGAGGTCAAGTACCGCCAGCGCTACGTCGACCTGATCACCGACGAGGCCGCCCGCAAGCGCTTCCGTGCCCGCAGCGAGGCGCTCGGCTCGATCCGCGCCTTCATGAACGCCAACGGCTTCATGGAAGTCGAGACGCCCATGCTGCACCCGATCCCGGGGGGTGCCAACGCGCGTCCGTTCAAGACCCACCACAACGCGCTCGACCAGGCCATGTACCTGCGCATCGCGCCCGAGCTCTACCTGAAGCGGCTGATCGTGGGCGGCTTCGAGCGCGTGTTCGAGATCAACCGCAGCTTCCGCAACGAAGGCATCTCGGTTCGGCACAACCCCGAATTCACGATGATGGAGTTCTACGCGGCGTACTGGAACCACCACGACCTGATGGACTTCACCGAGCAGGTGCTGCGCCACGCCGCCATCGCCGCCACCGGCTCGGCCGCGCTCACCTACGCCGGCAAGGAAGTGCACCTGGACCAGCCGTTCACACGCCTCACGGTGCGCGATTCGCTGGTGGCGCATTGCGGCCTGAGCGTCGAACAGACCGGGGACAAGGATCTGCTTCGCGCTCGCATCGTCGCCGCCGGCGAGAAGGCCCCCGCGCATTGGACGCTGGCCGAGCTGCAGTTCGGCCTGTTCGAGGCCGAGGTGGAGGCCAAGCTGTGGCAGCCCACCTTCATCATCGACTACCCGGTCGAGGTGAGCCCGCTGGCGCGCGCGTCCGACGCCAACCCGGCCGTCACCGAGCGCTTCGAGCTGTTCATCACCGGCCGCGAGTACGCCAATGGCTTCTCGGAGCTGAACGACGCCGAGGACCAGGCCGCGCGCTTCCAGGCGCAGGTGGCCAACAAGGACGCCCGCGACGAAGAGGCCATGTTCTACGACGCCGACTTCATCCGCGCTCTGGAGTACGGCATGCCGCCCACAGGTGGTTGCGGCATCGGCATCGACCGCTTGATGATGCTGATCACCGACAGCCCCAGCATCCGCGACGTGATCTTGTTCCCTTCGTTGCGCAAGGAAAACTGATGGCCCAAGTTCGTCTCACCACGTTGCCCGAAATTGAGACAGCACTGTGGCAAGAATTGACCCGCGCGGTGCACGACAAACACCAGGAGTGGCGCACGCTGGTGTTGTCGACCGTCGCGACAGTTGACGGTGAACTGACCGCTGATGCGCGCAGCGTCGTGCTGCGTGAAGTGAACACCAAAGCCAAGCAGTTGGTGATTTACAC
>JACMOG010000554.1 GCA_014378125.1 Vitreoscilla sp.
AGACGCGCTTGTGCAGCTGCTCAAGCAGGTAGACGCCGCCGTGAAGGGCGGCGCCAAGCTGCTGATGGGCGGCAAGCGCATCGAACGCCCGGGCTCGTTCATGCAGACCACGATCCTGACCGACATCCGACCCGGCAACCCGGCTTTCCGCGACGAGTTCTTCGGCCCGGTGGTGTCGTTCTACCGTGTCAAGGACGAGGCAGCGGCCATCGCCCTGGCCAACGATTCCGACTTCGGCCTCGGGGGGTCGGTGTGGGCCCAGGACGAGACACGCGGCAAGCGTGTAGCCAGTGCAGTGGACACCGGAATGATGTTCGTCAACAACATCGACTGGTCGGATGCTGAGCTGCCCTTTGGCGGCATCAAGAACTCGGGCTATGGCCGTGAGTTGGGCAACATGGGAATCCAGGAATTCGTCAACAAGAAGCTGGTGCGCACGGGGCATTTTCCGGCACCGGTCTGAACAGCGACGGAGCCTGACCATGTACGTCAACGTCGCGGTTCTGACCGAGACCCAGCCCCACGAGCGCCGCGTGGCGCTGGTGCCGTCGGTGGTTCCCAAGCTGTTGAAACTCCGCGCCCGATTGCACATGCAGTCGGGCGCCGGCGCAGCCATCCATTTGGATGATGATGCCTTCAAGGACGTGGCCTTCACCACCGACCGCGCCGCGCTTGTCAAGGACGCCGATGTGGTGCTGTGCGTGCAACCGCCGGCACTCGAGGTGGTCGATGCAATGAAGGAAAGTTCGATCCTCGTCTGCTTCGTCTATGCCCACAACGAGCCGGCGTTGGTCAAGCGCCTGCTCGAACGCAAGATCACCTGCTTCGCCATGGAGCGCGTGCCGCGCATCTCGCGGGCGCAGGCAATGGACGCGCTGTCGAGCCAGTCGGCGCTGGCCGGTTACTACGCGGTGGCGCTCGGCATGTCGCACCTGGCGCGCGTGGTGCCGAAGATCACGTCGGCGGCCGGCTCGATCGGGCCCGCCCATGTGCTGGTCATGGGGCTCGGCGTGGCCGGCCTGGAGGCGGTCGCCACCGCGCACCGGCTGGGTGCCGTGGTCGAAGGCTACGACGTGCGCCCCGAGACGCAGGAGCAAGTCCTGTCGCTGGGTGCGACCTTCGTCGACACCGGCGTCGATGGGACCGGTGACGGCGGCTACGCCCGCGAACTGACGGCCGACGAGAAGACCAAGGTCGCGGACGTGCTGACCAAGCACATCCAGTCCGCCGATCTGGTCATCACGACGGCCGCCATCCCCGGCAAGGCCTCGCCCAAGCTAGTCAGCCGTGCGCAGGTCCGCGGGATGAAGGCCGGTGCGGTGATCGTCGACCTCTCCGCCGAGGGGGGCGGCAATTGCGAGGACACGCAGCCCGGCGTGACGGCCCAGGTCGGGCGCGTGTGCATCGTGGCGCCGCTCAACGTGCCGTCGCTTCTCGGCGAAGACGCGAGCGAGCTCTACGCGAAGAACCAATTCAACCTGCTGGCGCTGTTCGTGAAGGACAACGTCGTCACCATCGACTGGTCGGACGAGATCCTGGCCAAGACGGTGATGACGCACGCGGGCGAGAACAAGGGCGCGGCGACGGACGCTGCGGCAAAAGCGGCAAAGGCGGCGAAGTCGGCAGCGGCCAAGCCCGACTCCAAGCCCGCCACACCCACCACTCCTCAGCACGCGCCGGCGTAACTCCTCAACCAGGACCCGTCCCATGGACTTCCATATCGCCATCGGCGGTTTCATCGCGCTCTACATCTTCATGCTCGCCGGCTTCGCGGGCTGGGTGATCATCGGCCGCGGGCCGGCGATCCTGCATACGCCCCTGATGTCGGGTTCCAACTTCGTGCACGGCATCGTCGTGGTCGGCGGCATCTACACCTTGCTCAACGCCAGCACCGTGCAGCAGCAGGTGATCGGCTTCTTCGCCGTGCTGCTCGGGGCGGGCAACGCCGCCGGCGGTTATGCGGTGACCGACCGCATGCTGGCGATGTTCAAGCCGAGCGCGCACAAGGCCGGCCACGCCAAGGCGGGCAAGTCCGCGACCGTCAAGCGACTGCACGCGAAGAAGGGCTGACATGGACATCTCCCTGCTCGCCTCCCTGCCGTCGCTCGGCATCGGCGCGGCCGACCTCGCGGCGGCTTTGCTCTTCATGTACGGGCTGCACCGCATGTCGTCGCCCGCGACTGCGTCCTCGGGCATCTCCGTGGCCGGCATCGGCATCGCGGTCGCGGTGCTCGCGAGCTTCCTCTATGCCTTCGACGTGGACAGCGCGGCCCGCCCCGATCTGTGGATGAACCTGGGTCTTGCCGTCGTGGCACTCGCGCTCGGCGGCGGCGTGGCCTGGTGGGCGGGGCGCACCGTGGCGATGACCGCCATGCCGCAGATGGTCGCGATCTACAACGGCATGGGCGGCGGCGCGGCCGGAGCCATCGCAGCGGTGGAGCTGTTCGGCGGAAAGACGCAGGGCATGACCGCGCTGATCGTCACCCTGCTCGGCGCCCTCATCGGTGCGGTGTCGTTGTCCGGCTCGCTGATCGCCTGGGCCAAGCTCGACGGCGTGATCAAGAACCCGTTGCGGTTCAAGGCGCAGCAGGTGGTCAACGGGGTAGTCTTGCTGGCAACGCTCGCGGTCGGCGCCTACCTCGTCGTGGCGAGTGTCGACAAATCGGTGCTGGTGCTGGGCGGGCTTGGCGTGCCGGCATCGATCTACCTCTTCTTCGGCTTCGCGCTGGTGCTCGGCATCCTGATGACGCTGCCCATCGGCGGGGCCGACATGCCGGTGGTGATCTCGATCTTCAATGCCTTCAC
>JACMOG010000555.1 GCA_014378125.1 Vitreoscilla sp.
AGGACGGCGCCCGCGTGGGCCGTGACGACGCCCCCGTCACGACGGAGGCGCGGCGCACCTCGTGCGCATTATGGTAAACGGGCATCGACTCCACGGTGCGACGGGTCGCCCTCAACGTCGCGCTGATCCGCCACCCCGCCGCCCCCTTCGTGATGCGCGCGGCCGGCACGGGGATGGTCGAAGCGGGCATCGCCTACGGCGACGTGCTGCTGGTCGACCGCGCGGTCCCGGCCGCGCACGGCGCGGTGATCATCGCCGTCGTGCAGGGCGAGCTGCTGTGCCGGCGGCTCGAGCGCGAGCCCGGCCGCGCCCGGGGCACGCCGGCCATGCGGCTGGTGGCGGCCGACGGCGTCACCGCGCCCATCGCGCTCGGCCCCGAGGTGCCGCTGGAGGTGGGGGGCGGGGTCACCACGGTCATCAAGACGCTCGCGTTCTGAACCCCCGCCATGTACGCGCTCGTCGACGGCAACAACTTCTACGTCAGCTGCGAGCGCGTGTTCGCGCCGTGGCTCGTGGGGCGCCCCGTCGTCGTGCTCAGCTCCAACGACGGCGCCTGCATCGCGCGCAGCAACGAGGCCAAGGATCTTGGCGTGGGCATGGCCGAGCCGTGGTTCAAGGTGCGCCACCTCGAGAAGTCGGCCGGCCTGATCGCGGTGTCGGCCAACCACGAGCTGTACTCCGACATGAGCGCCCGCATGATGGACATCGAGGCGCGCTACGCGCCGCGCCAGGAGGTCTACAGCGTCGACGAGTCGTTCCTCGACTTCGACGGCCTGCGCGACGACCTCGTGACCACCGGCCGCGCCATGCGCGCGGCCATCCTGCGGGAGACGGGCCTGCCCACCAGCGTGGGCTTCGGCGCCACCAAGACGCTGGCCAAGCTGGCCAACCACATCGCCAAGACGGCCGACCGCACGCCCGGCTCGTACCCGGCGCGCCTGGCCCAGGTGTGCGACTTCGCCACGCTGGCGCCACACGAGCTCGACGCGCTGTTCGCCGTCACCGACGTGCGCTGCGTGTGGGGCGTGGGCAAGCGCACCACCGAGCGGCTGAAGGCCGGCGGCATCTCCACGGTGCAGCAACTGGTGCGCGCCGACGCGTCCACGCTGCGCGCCGGCTTCTCGGTCACGCTGGAGAAGACGCTGCTGGAGCTGCGCGGCACCTCGTGCATGGAAGTGGACGACGCGCCTCCGCCGCGCCAGCAGATCCTGGTCTCGCGCTCGTTCGGCACGCCCATCACGCACGTCGACGGCATCGTGGAGGCCGTCAGCGAGTTCGCCTCGCGCGCGGCCGAGCGCCTGCGCGAGCAAGGCAGCGTCGCGGGCGCGATCGGCGTGTTCTTCACCACCAGCCCGTTCCGCCAGAACGACCGCCAGCACGGCGTCAACGTGACGCTGCCCCTGGTGCGGCCCACCGGCGACACCGCCGCGCTGGTGACCGTGGCCACCGCCGCCGTCCGCGCGCAGTTCCGCGCGGGCTTTCGCTACGCGAAGGCCGGCGCAGTGCTGTTCGACCTGCGGCCGGCGGGCCAGCATCAAGGCGAGCTCGACCTGTTCTCGTCGTCGCCGGAGGAAGCCGCGCCGCGCAGCGATGCGGACTCGGCGCGCACCAAGCTGATGACGGCCATGGACGCGCTGAACCACCGCTTCGGCCGCGACTCGGTGCGCCTGGGCAGCCAGGCGCTGGCCAGCAACGGCGCCGAGGTGCGCGTGTGGGCCACGAAGCAGGAGCGACGCTCGCCGCGCTACACCACGCGGTGGGACGAGATGCCGGTGGTGCGGGCCTAGCCCTCTCCGCCGGCGCTCGTGGCCAGCCGATCCCGGATCCGGCCGGTCAGCTCTTCAGGCCGGCCAGCACGTCGGCAGGCCGCATCGGCAGGTCGCGCAGGCGCAGCCCCACCGCGTTGAAGATCGCGTTGCCGATGGCCGGGCCCACCACGGTGGTGCCCGGCTCCCCCAGGCCCACAGGCATCTCGGTGCTGGCGATGAACTCGATGTCCATCTCGGGCACGTCGCCCATGCGCAGCGGCGTGTAGCCGTCCAGGTTGGTGTCGGCGACCACGCCCTTCGTGAAGCGGGTGCCTTCGTGCAGCGCCATGCTGGCGCCCCACAGCGCGCCGCCCTGGATCTGCGCGAGCGCGCCGTCCGGATGCACCAGCGTGCCGGCGTCCACCACCAGGGTGAGCTTCTGCAGCTTCACGTAGCCGGTCTTTCGGTCCACGTGCACCTGCGCGACGCAGGCGACCCAGGTCGGCATGTCGCGCTCCTGGCCGAACGTGGTGGCCAGCCCCAGGCCGGTGTCGGGCGGCAGCGTGGCGCCCCAGCCGGCCTTCTCCGCGGCCCGCTTGACCACCGCCGCCTGGCGCGCGGCGCCACCGACCGTGGACGGCGAGTTGCCGGCGTTGCGGCCCGCGGCGTCCAGCAGCTTGAGCCGGAACGCCACCGGGTCGACCTGGCGCGAGTGGGCAGCCTCGTCGATGAACGACTCCACGGCCCAGTTCGTCCAGCCCGGTCCGACCGAGCGCAGCCAGCCGGGACGGAACGCGCGGTTGGCCAGCGTGTTCGACAGCGCGCGCACCCGCTGCGCGCCGACGGTGTACCAGTGGTCCGCCCCCGAGATCGCGAACGGATCGTAGGGCGCGCCGGCGTTCTTGCCCTTGGAGAGGAAGGCCGGGATCATCACCTGCGTGGGCCAGCCGGCCGAGGCCGCGTGATCCATCGCCACCACCTTGTCGGTGGCGTCGAACGCGATGCGCACCCTCTGGATGGACGGCGAGCGGAACGAGTCGAACTGCACGTCGTCGGGCCGCGTGAAGACAACCTTCACCGGCTTGCCCAGCGCCTTCGACGCGAGCGCGGCCGGCACCGCGTAGTCGCCGTTCAGCCGCCGGCCGAACCCGCCACCCAGCAGGTAGGTGACCATGACGACGTTCTTCTCGTCAACGCCCAACGCCTTGGCGAGCACCGGCAGCGCCAGCGACTGCCACTGGTTGCCGGTGTGGATCTGCCAGACGCCGTCCTTGATGAACGCGAGCGCGTTGAGCGGCTCGAGCTGGAAGTGCAGCACGCTGGCGGTCTTGTAGGTGGCCCCCAGCGTGTGGGCCGCGCCCTTGAACGCAGCGTCGACGCCGGCGTCGTCGACGACCAACGCGCCCTCCTCGCCGGAGTCGATCTGCTTGGCGCCGAAGCCGATCACGTCGTCCTCGGACACGTCGGCGGTGTCATCCGACTTCCAGGTGACGTCCACCAACGACGCGGCCTTGAACGCGTTGTACGTGCTGTCGGCAAAGACGAGCACCCAGCCCGGCACGGTCTTGCTCGGGTCGTCCAGCACCAGGTGTCCCGAGTAGCCCGGCGAGGATTTGGCGCGGCTGTCGTCCACCGCGACGACCGTGGAGCCGTTGCGCGTCGGCGGAATCTTCGGCGCGGCGTACACCATGCCCAGCACCTTCGAGTCGAGCCCGTAGATGGCCTTGCCGTCGGTCTTGTCGGGGATGTCGATGGCCTGCGTGTCGACGCCCACCTGGCGCCGCTCGGCGGGCGTCTTCACCGGCATCGTCTTGAGCTGGTCGGCGGTGTAGCTCACGCTGAGGCCGCCCTGCTTGACGATGTCGCCGTAGCTCACCGACTTGGCACCCGCGTGCACGCGACTCGACGCCGCGATGCAGGCGGACGGGTCGACGCCCAGCATCTTCGCGCCGGCCGCGACCAGCGCCTGGCGCCCGGCCGCGCCGGCCTGGCTCAGCATCTGGAAGCTCTGCCAGACCGACCAGCTGCCGCCGGTGACCATCAGGCCCCACTTCGGGTCGCTGTCGACATGGTGGATGCGCACGTCGGTCCAGTCGGCCTCCAACTCGTCGGAGACGATGCGCGCCAGCGCGGTGCCCACGTGCTGGCCCATCTCGGCGCGCATCACGTTGACCGTGACGATGCCGGCCGTGTCGATCTGGTACCAGATGGTGGGCTCGAAGTCGCCGGACTGCACGGCGGCGGCCGGGCTGTCGACCCCGAACGCATCGCGCGAGAACGCGAAGACGAGGCCGGTGGAACCGGCGGCGATGAGGAAGCCCCGGCGTGACAGGCCGACCGAGACGGCGGGACGCAGGAGTCGATCAAGCATGCTTGGCCACCTCGGGTACGGACGCCGGCACGGCGGGTGCGGGTGCGGATGCCGCGGGCGTGCTCGGCACCGCAGGCATCACGCCATGCATCTCCACCGCCGCGATCTTGATCGCCTTGCGGATGCGCACGTAGGCCATGCAGCGACACAGGTTGCCGCTCATCACGCCGTCGATGTCGGCGTCGCTGGGCTGGGGCATGTCCTTGAGCATCGCCGCGGCCTGCATGATCTGGCCCGACTGGCAGTAGCCGCACTGCGGCACCTGGCAGGCCACCCAGGCCTTCTGCAGCGGGTGCGAGTTGTCGGTGGAGAGCCCCTCGATGGTGGTGATCGCGGCGCCATCCACCAGACTCACCGGCGTGATGCACGAGCGCGTGGCGCGTCCCTCGATGTGCACGGTGCAGGCGCCGCACATGCCGATGCCGCAGCCGAACTTTGTGCCGGTGAGGTTGGCCGTCTCGCGGATCACCCACAGCAACGGCGTGTCGTCGGGCACCTCCGCCGTCATCGGATGGCCATTGAGCGTGAAGGTGGTCGTCATGCGGTGGGCTCTTCGAAGGCGGGGTTGCGGGACGGGCACACGGGGATGCGGGCGGCGCTCATGGGGTCTTGCCGCTGCGCACGCGGGCCACGACGGCCGGCACGTCGGTCCAGGGCGGCAGCGTGGTGCGCGACTGGCGCAGCCAGACGGCGATCGCGGCGACGTCGGCGTCCGTCATCCCCGTGCCGAACGCCGGCATCATCATGCCCGGCAGGCCGTCCTTGACGCTGATGCCATGCAGGATCACCTGCACGAGGTTGGTCGGATCGGCGGCGCTGATGGAACTCTTGAGCCCCAGCTCCGGACGCGCCAGCTGCGGCCCCGACACCGGGTTGTAGTGGCAGCCCGCGCACGCCGCCGTGTACAGGCGGGCGCCGTGGTCGCCAGCCAGCGAGGGTACGTAGCGCGACTTGGAGATGGGGTCGCCGACGTTCTGGCCCACGTCGGCCTTGCGGTCGGCCGAGCCGTTGCCGCTGGCGATGTAGGCGGCCACGGCGTTGACGTCGGCGTCCTCCAGCAGCGCGTAGCCCTGGTGGACGACGTTGGACATCGGGCCGGCCGCCACGCCGTGGTACGGCGTGCCGCCGTTGCGCAGGTAGTCGTGCAGTTCCATCGCCGACCACGGCACCGGCGCGGGGTTGGCCGCCGTGAGCGCGGGCGCGAACCAGCCGTCGATGGCGGCGCCGGCCAGGTGCGCGTCGGCGCCCTTCTTCTCGGCGCCGAGCGGGCCGCGCGGCGTGTGGCACGCGCCGCAGTGCGACAGGCCCTCGGCCAGGTAGGCGCCGCGGTTCCATTCGGCGCTCTGTTCGGCGACGGCCTGGTAGCGGCCTTCCTTGAAGTACAGCAGCTTCCAGCCGGCCTGCAGCAGGCGCACGTTCAACGGGAATGGCACGGTGTTGGCGGGCGTAGCCTGCGCCACCGGCGGTCGCGTCATCATGAACGCGTACAACGCCTTCGCGTCGTCGTCGGACACCTTGGTGAAATGGTCGTACGGGAACGCCGGGAACAGGTGCGAGCCGTCGCGCGCGACGCCCTCGTGCAGCGCGCGCGTGAACGCCTCCTGCGACCAGTTGCCGATGCCGGTGGCCGGATCGGGCGTGATGTTGGTGGAGTAGATGGTGCCGAAGGCGGTGACAATCGGCAGGCCGCCCGCGTAAGGCCTGCCTTTGGGCGGCGTGTGGCAGGTGAGGCAGTAGCCGGCATCGGCGAGCTTCTCACCCTTGGCGACCAGCGCGGCGTCGAACGACGAGGCCACCGGCGGCGTGATCGGATCGATGGCCCCGCGCCAGGCCCAGATCGTGAAGACGACCAGGCCGAGCACCACGATGCCGACCAGTATTGCGAGACCTCTTGCCAATCGCCTCATCGTCGATCCCTCGCGTTGTCGTGCAGCGCAGTCTCGCACCTTCCGAGGCAGCGCGCTTTTCTCAGGTATTGCCCGACGCGGCCGCGATCGGCTGCGTCAACGCCCGAACAGCCTGGCCATGCCTCCGTGGCCCGGCGCGGCCACGAAACAGCCGGATGCGGCGGCTCGCGGGACGAACGCCGGTGGCCCAGGCGTCAGAGCGACGACCCGAGCCCCCGGAACTTGGCGGCCGTGCCCGGCGCCTTCAGCTTGCGCAAGGCCTTCGTCTCGATCTGGCGCACCCGCTCGCGCGTGAGTTCGTACTGCGCCCCGACCTCCTCGAGCGTGCGCGCCTCGCCCACGTCGATGCCGAAGCGCATTCGAATGACGGCCGCCTCCCGGGGCGTGAGTTCGTTCAGCAACTGCTCGACGACTTCGCGCAACTGGGCCTGCGCAACGGCGTCCGCGGCGGCGAATGCCGACTTGTCCTCGACGAAATCGCCGATGGTGGCGCCGGGGTCGTCGCCGACGGGCGCATCCAGCGACACCGGCTCCTTGGCGACCTTCAGGATCTGCCGCACCTTGTCTTCCGGCATGCCCATCTTGAGCGCGAGCGTCGCGACGTCCGCCTCGGCGCCGAACTCGGACAGGTGGCTGCGGCTCACGCGATTGAGCTTGTTGATCTGCTCGATCATGTGCACCGGCACCCGGATCGTCCGCCCCTGCTCGGCGATGCCACGCGTGATCGCCTGGCGGATCCACCAGGTGGCGTAGGTCGAGAACTTGAAGCCACGGCGGTATTCGAACTTCTCGACGGCTTTCAGGAGACCCAGGTTGCCTTCCTGGATGACGTCGCCGAACTGCAGGCCCCGGTTGACGTACTTCTTGGCGATGGAAATGACCAGGCGCAGATTGGCCGAGACCATCTCCTCCTTGGCGCCACGCGAGACGCGGTCGCCGTCGGCGAGCCGCCTGCCGATGGCCTTCAACTCCGCCAACGGCACGACGTTGCGCGCCTGGATGTCCACGAGCGCGGCCTGATGCTCGTGGATGGCCGGGAGGTGGCGAACCAGCGTCTTCGCCCAGGCCTTGCGGCTCGCGGCTTCCCGCGTGGGCCAACCGGCATCGGTTCCCTCTTGCGCGAAGAGCGCGAGGAAGTGCGGCACGGGCATGCCCGCGCGTTCGACCATCAGCTTTCGCAGGCTGCTTTCGTGCGAGCGCACGTCATCGAGCTGCGCACGCATCGCCGTGGAGAGCTTGTCGATCGTCTTGGCGGTGAACCTCAGCTCGGCCACATGACTCGTGAGCGCCTTCTGGGCCTTGGCGTACGCCGGCGAACCGAAGCCGCCCTTCAGGAACGCACGACGCAGTTCCTCGAACGCGGACGCGATCTTCCCGAACCGCGCGAGCGCCTCCGCCCGCATCTCCTCGAGCCGCACCGTGGTCGCTCGCGCACCCCCGTCGTCGTCGCCGTCGTCGGCCTCCTCGAACGCGTCGACGTCTTCCTCGGCGACATAGTCATCGGCCTCGGCGGCGGACACGAACCCATCCAGCACCTCGTTGACTCGCAGGCTGTTGGAGGCGATCTTCTCGCCGTACGCCAGCATCTCCACGATCATGACGGGCGCTGCCGACATGGCCTCGACCATGTCCTGCATGCCCTGCTCGATGCGCTTCGAGATCTCGATCTCGCCTTCCCGCGTGAGTAGGTCGAACGCGCTCATTTCGCGCATGTACAGGCGAACCGGGTCGACGCTTCGGCCGAAGTTCGAGTCGACGCTGCTCACCGCCGCCTCGGTGGCCTCCTCCACGTCGTCCGCGGTGGCCACAGCGCCCGAGGCGCCATCGACCAGCAGCGTCGCCGCGTCGGGGGCCTGTTCGTACACCTGGACCCCGAGGTCGGCCAGCATCCGGATGGTCGCCTCGACCAGTTCGACATCCACCAGCCGCTCCGGCAGGTGGTCATTGACCTCCTGCTGGGTCAGGTAGCCGCGGCTCTTGCCCAGGCTCACGAGCGCCGCCAGGTCCAGGCGACGCTGGGCGGACTCCTCGGCGGTCAGCGCAACGCTGTCCAGCCCGAACTCGCGGTTGAGCGCACGGGCCTTGGACTTGGGAACGTTGACGCGCAACGGCCGCGCTTTCGTCGAAGCCTCGTCGGCCAGGCGAGCGCCGCCAGCGCGTACCGCGGCGGAAGACGATGAGGAAGGGAGAGGCTTGGTGGTCATGGCGCTTCCAGGAGGCCCGAGGCGTTCGGACAACCCTCGCAGATGGGGGCAAAGGGGCTGGAATCAAAGAGGCGCACGGATCGCCAGCAAGCAGAACGCCTCGGGCTACCGAGGCGTGGCGTCTGCTTCGCGGCGATGTCTGGAGGCGCGACCCAGAGTCGAACTGGGCTAGACGGATTTGCAATCCGTTGCATAACCGATTTGCTATCGCGCCGCGGGTGGCTGGCCGACCGGGGAGGCCTGCCAGAACCATCGATTCTGACAAAAAAGGGAAGCCAGAGCTTCCCTTTTTCAAATGACCTGGAGCGGGAAACGAGACTCGAACTCGCGACCTCAACCTTGGCAAGGTTGCGCTCTACCAACTGAGCTATTCCCGCGTGGGTTCAACCTGTCGACTCAAGCTTCGATAACGTTTTGCGTTAGAAGTTTTCGTCTTCCTGCTGAAGCTGGCAGTTTATACCGATTCCATCTTTCCTTGCAAGCCCAACTGATTTAGTCAGAATTGCGCGGTGAACTTCGAAGGCCGGGAAAACTGCGCCCGGGCCGTCTTGCGACAAGCCGGGCGCGAATTCTAACCCAAGATCAGTGCTTGATCGACTCGGAGACGTCGGATTTCGCAACCGGGGCTCCCACCACCGGCGCCGCGACGCCGTCCTTCGGCGCCTCCTCGTCCGGCAACGGCTGCGGCATCGTCTCGAGCGCCACTCCCAGCACCTGGTCGATCCAGCGCACCGGGATGA
>JACMOG010000556.1 GCA_014378125.1 Vitreoscilla sp.
AGTGCACGCGGCCCTGCGTCTCGGTGGCCGGCACGCGCTGCACGCGGTGGCCGCCCGACTCGAAACGCAGTTGACCGTAGACGCCCTCGGTGGCGGCGGCCAGTCCGCGCGCGGCGGACGGGTTCTCCAGCCGCACGACCACTTCCTTGAAGCCGCCCAGGTCGGACGAGCTCTCGCTCATGATCTCGCTGCGCCAGCCCTGGCGCTCGGCGTAGCGCAGGTACATCCGCAGCAGGTCGGCGGCGAACAGCGCCGACTCCTCGCCGCCGCTGCCGGCGCGGATCTCGACGAAGGCCGGGCGCTCGTCGTCGGGGTCGCGCGGCAGCAGCGTGGCCTGCAGCGCGGCGTCCAGCGATTCGAGGTCGGCGTCGCAGGCGGCGAGCTCCTCGCGCGCCATGGCCACCATGTCGGCGTCGTCGTCGCCCGCGTCCAGCATCTCCTGCGCGGTGGCGCGGTCGGCCTCGCGCTGCGTGAAGCGGAGATAGAGCTCGACGATCTCCGAGGCCTCGGCCTGTTCGCGCGACAGCTCGCGGAACTTGTTCATGTCGTTGGTGGAGGCCGGGTCGGCCAGGCGCGCGTCGAGCTCCTGCAGGCGCATGCCGAGGCGGTCGAACTGGAGGCGGAGAGTGGCTTTCATGGGGACGATTCAACGGCAGGCGGGCGGGAAGCCGACCCCTCGGTCGGCCCGGCGGCGGGCGTCATCGGCGACGCCTCGACGGCTTGGCGTCGCTACAGCCCCGGATCGGCCGGATCGCGCGTGGACTGGCGCAGGAACAGCCGCGTGACGGCGTCGGTCAGGCGATGGCGCTGCTCGCCCTCGCTGGTGCGCAGCTCGGCCAGCGCGCCGTGCAGCATCTTCTGCGTGAGCCCGCGGCTCATGGCCTCGAGCACCGCGTCCACCGAGTCGCCCTTGGCCAGCGCCTTGCGGGCGCGCTGCAGCTCGGCGCTGCGCCAGTCGTCGGCCTGGCGGGTGAGGGCCTGGATCAGCGGCACGGTGGCGCGCTGGTCGAGCCAGTGCGAGAAGCCCAGCACGCCGGCGTCGATGATGGCCTCGGCCTGTTCCACCGCGGCCTGGCGCTTGGCGCCGGCGGTGCGAACGAGCTCGGACAGGTCGTCCACCGTGTACAGATAGACGTCGCGCTGCTGCGCCACCTCGGGCTCGATGTCGCGCGGCACGGCCAGGTCGACCATGAACATCGGGCGGCGCCTGCGGCTCTTGAGCGCGCGTTCGACGGCGCCCAGGCCGATGATGGGCAGCGTGCTGGCGGTGCACGAGACGACGATGTCGAATTCGTGCAGCCGCGTGGGCACGTCGGCCAGCCGCATGGCCTGCGCGCCCAGGCGCACGGCCAGCTTCTCGCCGCGCTCCAGCGTGCGGTTGGCCACGGCCATCAGTTTGGGAGTGCGGGCCGCGAAATGCGTGGCCACGAGCTCGATCATCTCGCCGGCGCCCACGAACAGCACGCTCAGCGTGTCGAGGTCGCCGAACAGCTGGGTGGCCTGGCGCACGGCCGCGGCGGCCATGCTGATGGAATGCGCGCCGATCTCGGTGGAGGTGCGCACCTCCTTGGCCACGGAGAACGAGCGCTGGAACAACTGGTGCAGCGTGGTGCCCAGCGTGCCGGCGTGGCCGGCCTCGCGCACCGCCTGCTTCATCTGGCCCAGGATCTGCGGCTCGCCCAGCACCATGGAATCGAGGCCCGACGCCACCCGGAACACGTGGCGCGCGGCGTCGCGGTTCTCCAGCACGTAGCTGTGGTCGAGCAACTGGGCGCCGCTGACGCCGCCCTGCGCCGCCAGCCAGTCGGCCACGGGACGCACCAGCGAGCCGTCGTGCTCCGGCGCGGCCACGTAGAGCTCGGTGCGGTTGCAGGTGGACAGCAGCGCCACCTCGGGCGCGCCGATCACGCCGCCCCCGCTGACGGGACGCCCCACCTGCTGAACGAGGGCCTTCAGTGCGGGGGACAATTGCTCGAGCGGAAACGCGAAACGCCCGCGCAGGTCGATGGGCGCGGTCTGGTGGTTGAGGCCCAACGCGAACACAGACATGCCCGCATTATAAAATTACCCTGGCTTCAGTGGGGACCCCGGGTCTTCTGCCGCCTGCGCTGCGCCCCCTTCGCGGCGATTTCCCTGATCTCCATCAAACAAGACCGCCTTTGGACGCCCTCGACCTGTTCTGGCACCTCGCCAACTTCGTGCTGCCGGCCGTCGCCGTGGGCGCGCTCACGGCGGCGCTGTGCAAGGCGCTCTGGCGTCGCAGCCTGGCCCGCACGAGCTGGTTCACGCTCGCCTGGCAGGCCAGCGTGGCCGGGCTGGCGGTGCTGGTGGCGGGGCTGCTGATCACCGGACACGACGGCCGGATGGTGACGTGGGCGGCCCTCGTCGTCGTCTGCGCGGTCGTGCCCTGGTTGAAGGCGTCGAAATGAACGCTGACTCTCGATGACGCATCACGGCGCATGTCACGGCGGCGCCGTGCATCGAAGGCCATCCGCAATCGACTCCGTGCGCTTGCGCAGGTTCGACGGCGCCGACACCTGGACGTTCCTGGACGACTGATACCTTGTTGCACCGGTGCGCCGGGGTATTCCCGCGTGCCGCCGCGTGACCGACTCCACGATTCCCTCCTGCCGTCGATACTTTGTTGCCGCATGGGCGCCTCGCTGCACCGCAGCAATCGAGATGCGTATCGGCGGGGTACAGGAAAACCCGCAAAGTTTCGTGCATCAAAGTATCGGCATTCGCGCCCGCAGTACCACGCGGGGTTTGGCGGAATGCCGACACTGGCGCTCTGCCGGCTCAACCGGCACTTCACGAAAATACAGGAGACAAGATGACGCGCAATCCTTTTCCGGTGCTGGGCCTGGCTCTCGCCGTGTCTCTGGCCGTGTCCGCCCCGGCGGCGAACGCGACCGACATCGTCGTGGCCACCGTCAACAACGGCCACATGATCGAGATGCAGAAGCTCACGCACTTCTTCGAACAGGCCAATCCCGACATCCACGTGAAGTGGGTGACGCTGGAGGAGGGTGTGCTGCGCCAGCGCGCCACCACCGACATCGCCACGCAAGGCGGCCAGTTCGACGTGATGACCATCGGCATGCTCGAGACCCCCATCTGGGGCAAGAAGGGCTGGCTGCAGGAGATCAAGCCCGACGCCAGCTACGACGTCGACGACCTGCTGCCGGCCATCCGCAACGGCCTGTCGTCGGGCGGCAAGCTGTACGCCGCGCCGTTCTACGGCGAGAGCTCGATGCTGATGTACCGCAAGGACCTGGCCGACAAGGCCGGCGTGAAGTTCGCCAACCGTCCCACGTGGGACCAGGTGCGCGACGCCGCCGCCAAGATGAACGACCCGAAGAACGGCGTCTACGGAATCTGCCTGCGCGGCAAGCCGGGCTGGGGCGACAACATGGCCTTTCTCACCACC
>JACMOG010000557.1 GCA_014378125.1 Vitreoscilla sp.
CGGCCGTCCAGGCCGGATTCAAGGCGCACGTGCGGAGTCGAGCCAAGTGCATGCCAGTCGCTCCGCAGCGCGGGCACCCCACCCGCGCGAAGCGCTCAACCTTCACTTCAACAACAAGAAGATCACAACAACAGCTCGCTCGACTCACCCGTCGGCACCGGCGTCATCGACGGCAACGCCACCTGCACCGCGTGCTGCAGCCCGTCGTCGACCAGCGGCAAGCGGTCGGTGCCCAAGGCGTGGCCGTCCAAGGTCACGCGCGGGGCCTTGTCGTGGCCCGTGCGGTCGAACTGCAGCCGGAACAACGTGGCGCCATGGACGTAGTCCACCTCGAAGCCGCTCCAGTGCGGCGGAATGCGCGGGTCGACCAGCAGCGAGGGCCGGCCGTCGACCACCTCCAGGCGCAGGCCCAGCACGGCCTCCACCAGCAGGCGGTACATCCAGCCGGCCGAGCCGGTGTACCAGCTCCAGCCGCCGCGCCCCGTGTGCGGGGCCACGCTGTAGACGTCGGCTGACATCACGTAGGGCTCCACCTTGTAGACGGCCACCTCGGCCGGCGTGCGGGTGTGGTTGACCGGGTTGATCATGTCCACCACGTCCCACGAACGGCGCGCGTCGCCGCTGGCCGCGAAGGCCATGGCCGCCCAGATCGCGCCGTGCGTGTACTGGCCGCCGTTCTCGCGCACGCCAGGCACGTAGCCGCTGATGTAGCCCGGGTTCGGGCCCTTGCCGTTGAACGGCGGGTCGAGCAGCTTGACGATGCGCTGCTGCGGGTCGACCAGGCGCGCCGCCAGCGAGTCGAGCGCCTTGCGGGCGCGCTCGCGCGGAGCGATGCCCGACAACACCGACCAGCTCTGGGCGATGGAGTCGATCTGGCATTCCACGCCGGTGGACGTGCCTAGCGGCGTGCCGTCGTCGAAATACGCCCGGCGGTACCACTCGCCGTCCCAGGCGTTGGCGTCGATGGAGGCGGCCAGCTTGTCGCGCGACTCCTGGCAGCTGCGCGCGAAGGCGTCGTCGCGGTTGGCCTGTGCCAGCTTGGAGAACTCGCGCAGCACCTCGCAGACGAAGAACCCCATCCACACGCTCTCGCCCTTGCCGTGCTCGCCGATCAGGTTCATGCCGTCGTTCCAGTCGCCGCCGCCCATCAGCGGCAGGCCGTGGACGCCCAGGCGCAGGCCGTGCTTGACCGCCAGCGCGGCGTGCTCGTAGAGCGAGGCGGTGCGGTGCGACACGTTGGGCATGTCGAAGTACGACTCTTCCTCGTCCTTCAGCGGACGGCCTTCGATGAAGGTCACCTGTTCCGCGAGCACCGCATGGTCGCCGGTGGCCTCGACGTAGCGGCACAGCGCCATCGGCAGCCACAGGTAGTCGTCGCTGATGTGCGTGCGGACGCCGCGGCCCTGCGGCGGATGCCACCAGTGCTGCACGTCGCCTTCCTCGAACTGCCGGCTGGCGGCCAGCAGCAGCTGCGAGCGCAGCAGTTCGGGACGGGTATGCACCAGCGCCATCGCGTCCTGCAACTGGTCGCGGAAGCCGAATGCGCCGCCCGACTGGTAGTAGCCGCTTCGCGCCCACAGGCGGCAGGCGATGGTCTGGTAGATGAGCCAGCCGTTGGCCAGCGCGTTCAGCGCCGCGTCCGGCGTGCGCACCTGCACCGCGCCCAGCGTCTTCGTCCAGTGGCTGACGACGCGGTCGAACTCGCCCTGCGCCACCGAGTCGCCGCGGTACTTCAGCGCGATGCGCTCGGCCTCGCCGTGGTTCTTGCCCATGCCCAGCCGGAACACGACCGTGCGCGTCTCCCCTTCGGCCAGGTCCAGCGGCACCTGGAACGCGGCGCACGGGTCGAGCGCGGCGCCGGTGCGGCCCGACAGGCCCGCGCGGCGCATCGCCACCGGTTCCGTCAGGTTGCCGTTGCGGCCGATGAACTCGGTTCGGTCGCAGGTCATGCTGCCCGCCGCCTGGTGCTCGGCGTCGACGTCGAAGAAGCCCATGTAGTCGGCGTGATCGCCGCTGTACGGGTTACGCGCCGTGGCCGGGCCGTCGCCCTGGTGGTCGGTGACGATGTGCGGCGCCGTCGCCGGACGCAGGCTGCCCAGCACCCATTCGACGTAGCCGGTGGCGCTGACGCGGCGCGGTCGGCCGGAGTCGTTGCGGATCGTCAGCACCGAGAACTTGATCGGCGCGTCGATGGCGCAGAACACCTTCAGCTCGCTGCGGATGCCTTGCGCGTGCTGCTCGAAGGTGCTGTAGCCGAAGCCGTGGCGCGCCACGGCCGTACGGCCCGGCGAGCCGTCGGCGTTCAGCGCCACGCCGTGCGGCATCCAGGCCACCCCG
>JACMOG010000558.1 GCA_014378125.1 Vitreoscilla sp.
ATCACATAGATGCCCCGTTCGAACGACTGTCGCGCATCTCCCGCCGAGTGGCGTGCGCGGCGGGCGCGTCGTTGCGTTCAGTCACCGATACGTCACGACGTATGCGTGAGGTTTTGCACGCAAAGCGTGGCGCGCGGGCATCAGGCCACCCTTCCGCGGGATGCGTTGCGCGCCCGATGAGCGCACATTGGCAACGTGGATTCCAATCCTGGAGGGAGCCGCCGATGACCGCCCTGATGCTTGCCCTGATCGCCCTGCTGGCCCTGGCCGTGCGGACGGTGCAGTTGCGGCTGCGATTCGCGGGGTGGCAACCGCTGTGGCGCTTCGGCACCGGACCGTGCACCGTCGAGCTGCGCCGCCACGCCGAGCTCACACGGCTTGGCGCCGACTCGCTGGAGTACCCGCAGCCGCGCGAATTCCGCGTGCTGTCGCTGCGCGTCGGCGGCATTCCCGTGTGGTCGCAGGTGGCCATCGTGGGCCTGCCGGCCGCGGCCGACGAGCGCATCGACCACATCCCGGCCACCGAGTTCGATCCCTTGTTCGATCCGCAATTCCGCCTGGGTTGGCCGCAGCAACGCGTGCGCGTGGCGGCGCGGGCCCACTGATTCTCTTCCGCGGTACTAGGGGGAACGGGCCGACAGGCCCGGTCCGGCACCAGGCTCCTGCGGCAGCGCGCGCTACGCTCGACTCGCCGTCGTCCCCCCATGCCGGCGAGGAGAACGATCGTGAAGTTCAAGATCCGGACTGCCCTGATCGGTGCGGCCGTCTACCTCTACCTCCTTGGCGTGCTGGTGGCGGTCAGTCCCGTGCTGCTGCCGGTGTTCCTGGTCTGGGCCGGGGCGTGCATGGCGGGAGCGCGGGCGATGATCGCCGGCGCCGAGGCGCGCAAGACGCACCACTCCGTCAAGTTGCGATGGTTCACCTTCGTTCCGTACCTGCGGCGAGACTTCGATCCACTGCACGGCCTCACGCGCATCTATCCGGGCTTCTTCAACGGCGTCGACATCCTCAACCGCACCCGCGAGATGCAGTTCGTGGCCTTCGTGACCCTGATCGAAGTCCTCGATTCGTTCGGCATCGACACGGCAGATCTCAAACAGCAGAAGGGCAACATCCTCAACATCAACGTGAGCGGCGGGCAGACGTCGTTCGGATCGGTGGTGCAGGGCGCGAGAACTTCTCGTGGGCGTATCCGGCCATCGAGGACTTCGCGAAGGCCGCGTGGCCGCTGCTGCTCGCGGCGATGGGCACTTGAGAGCCTGGATTCAACCGGCCAGGAAGGCCTTCAGCAACGCGTCGAACTCGGCCGGCGTCTCCAGCACGCTCAGGTGCGACGCGCCCGCGATGATCTCCATGCGCGCGCCGGGAATGCGCTCGGCGATCGCCTGGCCCATGGCCGGCGGGGCGCCGGCGTCGCGCGCGCCGGAGATCACCAGCGTCGGGCACTGGATGCGCGACAGGCGATCCTGCCAGGCCACGCCGGCGACGGCGGCGCAGCTGGCGGCGTAGCCGGCCGGATCGTTGCGCAGGATGGCTGAACGGATCGCCTGCGTGGCGGCGGGTTCGGCGGCGCGGAAGTCG
>JACMOG010000559.1 GCA_014378125.1 Vitreoscilla sp.
GCCCCCTTCGGCGATCCGCGCCATGGGCCTGAAGGCCGAGTCGAAGCAGCTGATGGAAAAGGCCGGCGTGCGCCTGGTGCCTGGCTACCACGCGGCCGACCAGGATCCGGCGCTGCTCAGGCGCGAGGCCGACCGCATCGGCTACCCGGTGCTGATCAAGGCCAGCGCGGGTGGCGGCGGCAAGGGCATGCGCGTGGTGCTGTCGCATGACGAGTTCGACGCCGCGCTGGCGTCGTGCAAGCGCGAGGCCATCAACAGCTTCGGCGACGACGCGGTGCTGATCGAGCGCTACGTGCAACGCCCGCGCCACATCGAGATCCAGGTGTTCTTCGACACCCACGGCAACGGCGTGTACCTGTTCGAGCGCGATTGCTCGGTGCAGCGCCGTCACCAGAAGGTGCTGGAGGAGGCACCGGCCCCCGGCATGACCGAGGCGCGCCGCCGCGAGATGGGCGAGGCCGCCGTGGCCGCCGCGCGCGCCGTCGACTACGTCGGCGCCGGCACCGTGGAATTCATCTGCGAGCAGGACGGCCAGTTCTACTTCATGGAGATGAACACGCGCCTGCAGGTGGAGCATCCGGTGACGGAGGCGATCAGCGGGCACGACCTGGTCGAGTGGCAACTGCGCGTGGCCTCCGGCGAGCCGCTGCCGGCCACGCAGGCCGACCTGAAGATCCACGGCCACGCCATCGAGGCGCGCATCTGCGCCGAGAACCCCGAGGCCAATTTCCTGCCCGCCACCGGCACGCTGTCGGTGCTGAAGTGGCCGAAGCACGTGAGCTTCGAGCGCCAGGCCCCCGGCGCGACCGAACCCGCGCCGGTGCGCGTGGACACGGGCGTCGACGAGGGCGACACCATCACCCCGTACTACGACTCGATGATCGCCAAGCTGATCGTCTGGGGCGAGGATCGCGAGCAGGCGCTGGCGCGGCTCGACGCGGCGCTGGCCGGCACGCACGTGGCGGGCGTCGTCAACAACGTCGCCTTCCTGCGCCGCGTCGCCAGGTCGCCGTCGTTCTCGCAGGCTCAGCTCGACACCGCGTTGATCGTACGCGAGCGAGCCCTGCTGTTCGGCCAGGTGGGGCTGCCGCTGGAGGTGGTGGCCGCCGGCATGGTGGCACGCGCGCTGTCGCTGCAGGCCACGTCGGTGGACGCCGACCCGTGGTCGCGCCGCGACGGCTGGCGCATGCACGGCACGTCGGTGCAGCGCTTCGACCTCGAGTGGCAGGGCGAGCCGCTGGAGGTGCTGCTCGCGTCGCGACATGGCGGCGGCGCGCTGCTGAAGGCCGGCGACGTGGAGGTGGCGTTCTCGTGGCGCGCGCTGGGCGGCGACCAGTACGACATCGTGCTTGGAAGCCCGGCCGACTCGCGTCGCCTGAGGCTCAGCGTCTACCAGGTGGGCGAGCAGGTGTCGGTGTTCTCGGCGCAGGGCAGCGCGCAGGCCACCGTGGTGGACACTCTTGCGCACGCGGGCGAGGGCCACAAGGAGGCCGGACGCCTCACGGCGCCGATGCCCGGCAAGGTGCTCTCGTACCTGGTCAAGGCCGGCGACGCGATCAAGACCGGACAGCCGCTGGCGGTACTCGAAGCGATGAAAATGGAGCATACGATCGCCGCGCCGCGCGACGGCACCGTGGCCGAACTGCTGTTCGCGCCGGGTGACCAGGTCAGCGAAGGCGGCGAACTGCTGACCCTGGAGTGATGAGCGATGTCCGACAAGCTGCCTGAATTCGTCAAGATCGTCGATGTCGGCCCGCGCGACGGCCTGCAGAACGAGAAGAACCACGTGCCGGCCGCGGCCAAGATCGCGCTGGTGGGCCTGCTGCAGGACGCCGGCCTGCGCGAGATCGAGGTCACCAGCTTCGTCAGCCCCAAGTGGGTGCCGCAGATGGCCGATGCGCTCGACGTCATGGCAGGCATCGTGCGCCAGCCGGGCGTGCGCTACTCGGTGCTCACGCCCAACATGAAGGGCTGGGAGGCGGCCATCGCCACGCGGCCGGACGAGATCGTGGTGTTCGGCGCGGCCAGCGAGGCGTTCAGCCAGAAGAACATCAACTGCTCCATCGCCGAATCCATCGATCGCTTCGCGCCCGTGGTGGCCGCGGCCAAGGCGGCCGGCGTCAAGGTGCGCGCCGCCATCTCGTGCGCGGTGGGCTGCCCGTACGAGGGCGACGTGTCGCCCGCGCGCGTGGGCATGGTGGCGCGCATGATGCGCGCGATCGGCGTCGACCACATCGGCGTGGCCGACACCATCGGCGTGGGCACGCCCTTGAAGGTGCGCGCCGCGATGGAGGCGGCACTGCAGCACTTTCCCATCGCCGAAACCAGCGGCCACTTCCACGACACCTACGGCCAGGCGCTCTCGAACATCCACGAATGCCTGCAGATGGGCATCCACACGTTCGACACCAGCGTGTCGGGCCTGGGCGGCTGTCCCTACGCGAAGGGCGCGACGGGCAACGTCGCCACCGAGGACGTGGTCTACCTGCTGCACGGCCTGGGCATCCGCACGGGCATCGACCTCGACAGGCTGGTGGACGCCGGCGCCTTCATCAGCAACGCCATCGGCAAGCCCAACGGCTCGCGCGTGGCGCGGGCGCTGCTGGCCAAGCGGGCCGATCCGGCGGCGGTGTGCGCATGAGACTTGAAGACCGCCCCGAGGGCTTCCAGCGCGTGTCGCAGGCGTTGGCGCGCCTGGGCCATCCGCACGCGCCGCAGTTTCTGGAGACCGCCGCCCGGACCTCGCAGGAGGCCGCCGAGGCGCTGGGCGTGGCCGTGGGCCAGATCGCCAAGAGCGTGATCTTCCGGCGCCGGTCCGACGATGTGGCCATCCTGGTGGTGGCCTCCGGCGACCGTCGCGTCGACGAGAAGAAGGTGGCGCAGATCGTGGGGCCCATCGGCCGCGCCGACGCCGAGTTCGTGAAGGCCAGGACGGGCTTCACGATCGGCGGCGTGTCGCCGCTGGCGCATGCCACGCCGGTGGTGACGCTGATCGACCGCGAGCTGTTCCGGTTCGAGCAGGTGTGGGCCGCGGCGGGCCATCCGCACGGCGTGTTTCCGATGTCGCCGGCCGAACTCGAGAAGCTCACGGGCGCGCCGGTGCACGACGTCGTGCAGGCGCCGTCGCCATGACGATCCGCGACGACATCGAGCACGCCCCGGGCAGCGACTTCTTCGTGGCGCGCCTGGCCGAGATCGGCGACACCGGCCCGGTGCCGTCACCGTGCGTCAACATCTGCAAGATCGACCCGTACACCAGCGTGTGCCACGGCTGCCGCCGCACGCTCGACGAGATCGCGGCGTGGGGCAGCCTGCCCGACGCCGACAAGCGCTGGGTGTGGCAACAGCTTGCAGGCCGCGAGCCGCCAATCTGAGGAGCCCTCGATGCAGCGTGTGATCTTCGACTTCGACATCGTCTCGCCCTACGCGTACCTCGCGTTCGAGCGATTGCCGTCGGCGCTCGAAGGCGTGTCGCACCACGTCGAGTATCGGCCGCTGCTGTTCGCCGGCCTGCTCAAGCACTGGGGCAACACGGCACCGGTGGACGTGGCGCCGAAGAAGGCATGGCTGTTCCGCCAGTGCGCGTGGATCGCCGAGCGCGACGGCGTCGTGTTCCGGCCGCCCGCGCCGCATCCGTTCAACCCGCTCGCGCTGCTGCGGCTGCTGGTGGCCAGCGCGCCCGCGGACGTGCTTCCCAATCGGCGGGCCGTCGAACTGGTCTTCCGCCACGTCTGGGCGCGCGACGGTGGCGATCCCGTCGACGCGGCCGCGCTCAAGACGCTCACGGACGCGATCGCGCCGGTGCGCGACCCGGCCAGCCCCGAGGTGAAGACCGAGCTCCAGGCGCTCACCGCGCGGGCAGCCGACGCGGGCGTGTTCGGCGTGCCGAGCTTCCGGCTGGACGATGGCCAGATGTTCTGGGGCACCGACTCGATGGACATGCTGGCCGACGCGATGCGCGCAGGATGACGGATATTGCCATGCAGCATGGGGTATCCCCTCGCGCGGTGTTTACCCTCGCCGACGCCTTCATTCTCACCATGAGAAACGAGGCGTCCGCGTTATCCCTCGCCTTGTAAGTTTCGAATAAGCCCGGCGTCAGAACTCAGTCAGAGGGCAGTCTCACGATGCGCGACAGGCGCCTCCTCGACGGGGCGGCGGCCGCATCTACAACAGGAGACATCCCCCATGGCAACCAGCAAAGCGCGCAGCGCGGCGATCACGGGCGACGAACGCAAGGTCATCTTCGCGTCCTCGCTCGGCACCGTGTTCGAGTGGTACGACTTCTTCGTGTACGGCACCCTGGCGTCCTACGTCAGCAAGGCCTTCTTCACGGGCCTCGATCCGACCGCGGCCTACATCGCCACGTTGCTCGTCTTCGCCGCCGGCTTCTTCGTGCGTCCGTTCGGGGCGCTGGTGTTCGGTCGCCTCGGCGACATGATCGGCCGCAAGTACACCTTCCTGATCACCATCCTGATCATGGGCCTGTCGACCGCCATCATCGGCGTGATTCCGACGTACGGGCAGATCGGCATCGCGGCCCCCATCATCCTGATCCTGCTGCGCGTGATGCAGGGATTGGCGCTGGGCGGTGAGTATGGCGGTGCCGCCACCTATGTCGCCGAGCATTCTCCACAGGACAGGCGCGGCGAGTTCACGTCGTGGATCCAGACCACCGCGACGCTGGGCCTGTTCCTGTCGCTGGTCATGATCCTGACCATCAAGGCGATGGTGACGAAGGAAGCCTTCGAGGACGCCTGGGGCTGGTGGCGCGCGCCGTTCATCCTCTCGATCGTGCTGCTCGCGATCAGCGTGTGGATCCGCCTGTCGATGAACGAATCGCCGGCCTTCAAGAAGATGAAGGAAGAGGGCAAGACGTCCAAGGCGCCGTTGACCGAGTCGTTCACGAAGTGGGGCAACCTGAAGATCGTGTTGCTCGCGCTGTTCGGCCTGACCGCCGGCCAGGGCGTCGTCTGGTATTCCGGCCAGTTCTACGCGATGATCTTCCTGACGACCACGCTCAAGGTCGACGCCACGGCCGCTCAGTGGATGATCGCCACGGCCCTGGTGCTCGGCACGCCGTTCTTCGTGCTGTTCGGCATCCTGTCCGACAGGATCGGCCGCAAATGGATCATCCTGGGCGGCATGCTGCTCGCCTGCCTGACCTACTTCCCGATCTTCAAGGGCCTGGCGCATGCCGCCAATCCCGAGCTGACCGATGCGCAGGCCAAGACGCACATCATCGTGAAGGTCGACCCCGCGACCTGCAGCTTCCAGGCGAATCCCGTGGCCCGCGAGGCCGATTTCCGCAGCTCGTGCGACATCGCCAAGCGCGCGCTGATCACCGGCTTTTCGGCCAACTACGACATCGAGGACGCTCCGGCCGGCTCGCAGGCCGTGGTGCAGGTCGGCGACAAGGCCATCACGGCGCCCGAGGCGCACCTGGCCGCGCCACCTGCCTACAAGTTCGACGAGGATTCGACCAAGGCCATTGCCGCGTTCAAGAAGGATCTCGGCGCGGCGCTGAAGGACGCGGGCTACCCGTCCAAGGCCAAGCCCATCGAGACCTTCGACAGCCGGTGGTTGACGATCGTCGGACTGCTGTGGGTCCTCATGATCTACGTGACGATGGTGTACGGCCCGATCGCGGCGATGCTGGTGGAGCTGTTCCCCACCCGCATCCGGTACACCTCCATGAGCTTGCCTTACCATATCGGCAACGGCTGGTTCGGCGGACTCCTGCCTTCGTTCTGCTTCGCCATCACGGTGCAGACAGGCAATATCTACAACGCGCTCTGGTACCCGATCGTCGTGGCCATCATGAGCCTGGTTGTCGGCGCGCTGTTCATCCGCGAGACCAAGGACGTCGACATCTACGCACGCGACTGAACGCCGGGAAACTCTCTCCGCAATGGGCCCTCCGGGGCCCATTTTTTGTTTCTGTGCAAGGCCCTGTTCGGTCATCGCCGGTGCGTGCGCAGGGGCGGGATGTCCAGTGCACAATGGTTCGTCACCGCCCCGGAAAAGAGGGTGGGACGCAGGGCGCGGGGCTTGAGCCGCGCTCGTCGGGTGGACGGGGCGACCGATGACGGCCCCGGCGCTGGGGGCTCGAATGGTTGAGGACGACCTGTTGGACGATGATCTGCGCGCGCTCGACCGCGTGGCCGAGGAGCGGGGTGCCGCGGGGCTGCCCATCCTCCAGGCCGCCGTCGAGCGCATGCGCAACGAGGGCGATCGCGACCGGCTGATGTGGGTGCTTCCACCGCTGTCTCGCACCTACGCCTTGTGCGAGAAGTTCGACGAGGCCGAGGCGGCTGCCAACGAAGCGCTGGCCCATTTTCGCGTCAGCGGCTCCGTGCGGGGGCAGGCCTTCGCGCTCAACGCGCTGGGCGTGGTGGCGATCCGCCGTGGCGTGCCGTCGCGCGCGCTGGAGGTGGCAGGCGAGGCCGTGGTGCTGGCCCGCGCCGCCGAGGATCCGATCCTGCAGGTGCGCATCGCCAACACGCTGGGGATCGTGCTCAACGACATCGGCCGCTTTTCGGAGGCCGTGCAGATCTTCGAGGAAGGACTGCGCGCCTCGCGCGGTTTCCAGGGCGAGCCGGTGGTGCTGAGGCTGCGCTCCAACCTGTCGCTGGCGCTCGGCCGCTGGGCGCTGAAGGACCACGACGAGCGCGCGCCGGAGTCCGCATGGCGGCCGCGTGCCGAACGCGCCGTCGAGCTGATGGACTTCACGTTGTCGCAGTGGCGCGAGCAGAAGAAGTGGGTGGAGATCAGCGGCGCGCTCGACCACCTGGCGATCGCCCATATCGTCCTCGGCAACCTGGCCGCCGCGCACGCGGCGCTGGACGAGGCCGAGTCGCTGACGGACGCTTCGGCGCCGCACTCGATGGTGTTCTTCGCGTGCGTCCGCGCGCGGGCCCACCTGCATGCCGACGAACCGCTGCTGGCGCTGCAGGCGATCGAGCGCGGCCGCGCGGCGGCGGACAGCCGCGGCGGCCACATCCACATGGA
>JACMOG010000560.1 GCA_014378125.1 Vitreoscilla sp.
AGAACCGGGGCGCTGGCGCGGTTCTGAGGAAGATTCCGTCGAAAATCCTGTCGCTCGAGCAGCTCAACGCGCCAAAGATTTTTCGCGACCTGGCCATGAAGCCGCGCGGCCTGGTGCTGGTCACCGGCCCCACGGGCTCGGGCAAGTCCACCACGCTCGCCGCCATCATCGACCACCTCAACGACAACAGCTACGGCCACGTGCTGACCATCGAGGATCCGATCGAGTTCGTGCACGAATCCAAGAAGTGCCTGATCAACCAGCGCGAGGTGGGCCCGCAGACGCTCAGCTTCTCCAACGCGCTGCGCTCGGCGCTGCGCGAAGACCCGGACTGCATCCTGGTGGGCGAAATGCGCGACCTGGAGACCATCCGCCTGGCGCTCACCGCCGCCGAGACGGGCCACCTGGTCTTCGGCACGTTGCACACGTCCAGCGCCGCCAAGACCATCGACCGCGTGGTCGACGTGTTCCCCGCGGCCGAGAAGGACATGGTTCGCGCCATGCTGTCCGAGTCGCTCATCGCCGTCATCTCGCAGACGCTGTGCAAGCTGAAGGACGGCACGGGCCGTGCGGCCGCCTACGAGATCATGCTGGGCACCGCGGCCATCCGCAATCTCATCCGCGAGAACAAGATCGCGCAGATGTACTCGTCGATCCAGACCGGCAACAGCGCGGGCATGCAGACGCTCGACCAGTGCCTGGCCGACCTGGTGCGCCGCAACGTCGTCGCGCCGTCGGAAGCCCGCCAGAAGGCCAAGTTCCCGGAAAACTTCCCGGGTTGATCCGACCCGACCCGACCCGCCACCGCGCTCCGACCCCCCGTGAAAAACTTTCTCGCCCGGTTTCGTCGCAAGCCCCAGCCGCTGGCCGTGGCGCCGCGCGACGATTCGTCCAGCTATTTCGCCACCCAGTTCCAGGAGCAGCAGCAGGACACGCAGCTGATGGTGAGCTGGGACACGCGCAGCATCGACCTTCATACCAAGCCCTACGATCCGGCGCTCGGCACGCTGGCGCTGGTCAAGCTGTTCGGCCAGGATCCGCAGCTGTCCCAGCTGGGTCCGGAGGCGCTGTCGGTGTTCGGCAACTACCTCGACTACGTGCAGGTGGAGGCCGGCCGCCAGGTCATCGGGCAGGACGAGCAGGGCGATTTCCTGCTCATCGTGCTCGACGGCACCGTGGCGGTCGAGCGCGTGCAGCCGTGGGGCGCGAAGGCGCGCCTGGGCGAGTCGCGCGCGGGCGACGTGCTCGGCGAGATGTCGCTGCTCGACGCCGGCGCCCGCTTCTCGGCCTGCACCACGCTCACGTCGGCCAAGTTCGCCGTGCTCGGCGCGGCGGCGCTCGATCGCATGATGCAGCACGAGCCGCGCCTGGCCGCCGCGCTGCTGGCCTGGCTGGCGCGCCGGCTGTCGTTGCGGCTGCGCCAGGTCAGCGCCCGGCTGTCGGCCCTGCTCACACGCGAATGAGGGAGGCGGCGGCCGCCCTGCGGGGGGTCGTTGCCATTGAACACGTCGAAATCGGCCCGGTGCTGGCAAGATGACGTCCGAAGACATTGAAGGAATAGGGTCATGGAAAGAGAACAAGCATCGAAGTTCGTCAACGACCTGCTGCGCCTGATGGTCACGCGCAACGGCTCCGACCTGTTCCTCACGGCCGACTTCCCGCCGGCCATCAAGGTGGACGGCAAGGTCACCAAGGTGTCGCCGCAGCCGCTCACCGGCGCGCACACGATGGCGCTGGCCCGCGCCATCATGAACGACAAGCAGGCCTCCGATTTCGAGCGCACCAAGGAGTGCAACTTCGCGATCTCGCCGCAGGGCATCGGCCGTTTCCGCTGCAGCGCCTTCCTGCAGCAGAGCCACGTGGGCATCGTGCTGCGGACCATCCCGGCCGAGATCCCCACCATCGACAGCCTGGGCCTGCCGCGCATCCTCAAGGACATCGCGCTGACCAAGCGCGGCCTCATCATCATGGTGGGTGCCACCGGCTCGGGCAAGACCACCTCCCAGGCCGCCATGCTCGACTGGCGCAACGAGAACACCTTCGGCCACATCATCACGGTGGAAGACCCGGTCGAGTTCGTGCATCCGCACAAGAACTGCATCGTCACGCAGCGCGAGATCGGCATCGACACCAACAGCTGGGAGATGGCGCTCAAGAACGCGCTGCGCCAGGCGCCCGACGTGATCCTGATGGGCGAGATCCGCGACCGCGAGACCATGGACCTGGCTGTCGCCTTCGCCGAGACGGGCCCCCTGTGCGTGGCCACGCTGCACGCCAACAGCTCCAACCAGGCGCCCGACGGGATGATCAACTTCTTCCCGGAAGAGCCCCCCACCCAGCTGCTGATGGACTTGTCGCTCAACATGAAGGCGCTGATCTCGCAGCGCCTGCTGCCGCGCCAGGAAGGCAAGGGCCGCTGCGCCGCCGTCGAGATCCTCATCAACACGCCGCTGGTGGCCGACCTCATCTTCCAGGGCAAGGTGGGCGAGCTGAAGGACCTGATGAAGCGCTCGCGCGAGCTCGGCATGCAGACCTTCGACCAGGCCTTGTTCGACATGTACGAAGCCAACCTCGTCACCTACGAAGACGCCCTGCGCAACGCCGACTCCGTCAACGACCTGCGCCTCCAGATCAAGCTCGACAGCGAGCGTTCGCGCTCCACCGACCTCGCGGCCGGCACCGAGCACATGACGTTCGGCTGAACACGTCCCCGCCATGGGAAAGAGCTACGAACCCACCGCTTCAAGAAAAGTCGCCTTCCTCGGCCTCGGCGTGATGGGCGGCCCGATGGCCGGCCACCTGGCCGCCGCCGGGCACCAGGTCACCGTCTACAACCGCACCGCCGCCAAGGCCCACGCCTGGGTCGACAGGCCCGGCGGCCGCGCCGCCGCGGCCACGCCGCGCGAGGCGGGGGCGGGCGCCGACTTCGTGTTCGCCTGCGTCGGCAACGACCCCGCCCTGCGCTCGGTGACCCTCGGCGACGACGGCGCCTTCGCGGGCATGGCCGACGGCGCGGTGCTGGTCGACCACACCACGGCGTCGGCCGACATCGCGCGCGAGCTCCATGGCCTCGCCGCGCAGCGCGGCCTGCACTTCGTCGACGCGCCGGTCTCCGGCGGCGAGGCGGGCGCAGTCAATGGCCAGCTCACCGTGATGTGCGGCGGCGACGCGGCGCCGTTCGACGCGATGAAGCCGGTCGCGATGGCGTTTTCCAAGGCGGTCACGCGC
>JACMOG010000561.1 GCA_014378125.1 Vitreoscilla sp.
CGTGGGCAGCGTCGGCCGCGGCCTCCCCGGCGACGGATGCCACCGTCCGGTTCGAGGCCCCCATCGCGCGCCTCACCGCGGCCGACCCGGCGCTGGAAGCGCGCATGCTGGCCATCACGGGCGAGCTGCGTTGCCTGGTGTGCCAGAACCAGACCATCGCCGACTCCCACGCCGACCTCGCCGTCGACCTGCGCCAGGAAGTGCGCGAGATGCTGCAGCGCGGCCAGACGCCCGACCAGATCCGCCGCTACATGACCGACCGCTACGGCGACTTCATCCTCTACCGCCCGCCGTTGAACGCCACGACGGCCGTGCTCTGGGGGGCGCCCGCCGGGTTGCTGGCCATCGCCCTGGTGGCGCTGGCCGTGGTGATCCGTCGCCGGTCGCGCCTGGCCGACGACCAGTTCGAACCCGATCCGCAGCTGGACGACGGCCCGTCCGCCGCGAGCGACCCTAGCGGGAATCTTGTATGAGCATGCTTTTCGTGATCCTGTCCCTCGCGCTGGTCGCGGCCACCGTGGCCATCCTGGCGTACCGCGGACCGGTGGTCGCCCATGTCACCGACGCCGCCACGGCGGCCGAGGCCGTCACGCGGCCCACGCGCGGAATGGTCATCGGCCTGACCGTGCTCATCGTCGTGGTGACCGGGGCCGGCTACGCCTGGATCGGCTCGCCGCGCCTGTTGCCCGTCACGCCCGACGCGCCGCCCGGGCCCGGGCCGTCGGCCGAGGCCCAGGTGGCCGAGGTGCAGAGTCGCGCCGAGCACCAGCCGACCGACGCCAACGGCTGGATCCAGGCCGCGCGCGCGCAGGCCATGCTCAACCACGGCCAGGCGGCGGTCGACGACTTTCGCAAGGCCGCGGCGCTGCGCCCGGACGACGCCGAGCTGCTGGCCAATCTTGCAGACATGATGGCCGCAAACGGCACCGGCCGACTCGACGGCGAGCCGATCCAGCTGGTCGACAAGGCGCTCGCCATCGACCCGAACAACGTGCGCGCCCTGGCGCTCAAGGGCAGCTCGCAGATGACGCAGCGCGACTTCCGCGGGGCGCTCGCCAACTGGAACCAGGCGTTGAAGGTGGCCAAGCCCGACGATCCGATCGCGCAGTTCCTGCGCACGCAGCTGGACGAGATGCGCGCCGCCGCGGCACAGGCGGCCTCGGCGCCCGCTTCCGACGGTCGCTAAGCGCGCCTTGGAGGTGTCAGGCATCTCCTGCGTACTCGCAGGCAATGCCAGACACCTCTGATTTCGCCCTTCGACAATGCGTGCGCAACTTCACGGTCGGGCTGAATTTGCGTTGCGTTTGCTGACAACTGAGGCCTTTGAGCCCCCGACAGAACATTCCGTTACGGATTACCCCGTCGGCGAAACAGTGCGTCCAAAAAAGCGGCACTTTTTCACGCTTCCCGAAACCTCTTCGCTGCGAAGATGGCGGCGAAGCGGTGGAGTGTGCAAATGGCATGCCCGCCGCGTCCCCTTTTCGGGGGACGTTCCAGGTCGCCATGAACACCCTCCAATCGCCCGCCACCGCCAGCGTTCCGCCGTCGCCGTCTCCCGCCCAGGGAACGGCGGCCGGCTGGTATCGCGCGGAAGAAGCGATCATGGGCACCGAGGTCAGCGTCGAGCTGCAGGTTGCCAGCCTGGGCGAGGCCGAGGCCGCGATCGCCGCGGTCATGGCCGAGATGCACCGCATCGACGCCACGATGAGCCCGCACAAGGCCGACTCCGAGCTGTCGCTGGTCAACGCCGGCGCCGCAATGGGGCCCGTGGTGGTCAGCCCGGGCATGTTCGGACTGCTGGCGCGCGCCATGGCGTTCTCCAAGCTGTCGGGCGGCGTGTTCGACATCACCTTCGCCAGCGCCGGCAACCTCTACGACTACCGTGCCGGCATCGCCCCCGATCCGTCGGCGTTGAACGACGCCCTGCCGCTCATCGACTGGCGCCACGTGCAGCTCGACCCGGCCACGCGCGGCGTGCGCTTCGCGCGCCCGGGCGTGCGCATCGACCTCGGCGGCTTCGCCAAGGGCCACGCCGTGGACAACGCCGTGGCCATCCTGCGCCGGCTGGGCATCGCCAACGCCATGGTGGCCGCCGGCGGCGACAGCCACGTCATGGGCTCGCGCGGCGACCGCCCGTGGACGGTGGCCATCCGCGACCCGCGCCGCCAAGACGCGGTGGTGGGGGTGGTGCCGCTGGAAGACTGCTCGATCTCCACCTCGGGCGACTACGAACGATTCTTCGAGCGTGACGGCGTCCGTTGCCACCACCTGCTCGACCCGCGCACCGGCCGCTCACCCGCCGGCGTGCGCAGCGTCACCATCATTGCCGACGACGGCCTGACCACCGAAGCCTTTTCCAAGACGGTCTTCGTCCTGGGCGTGGCAGACGGCTTGCGCTTCGTGGAGGCCCACTCGGGCATCGACGCGGTGATCGTGGATGCGCACGGCGCACTGCACTACTCCGCCGGCCTGCTGGGCTGAGACGGAAAAAAAGAACTCAGGAAAGAGACCCCATCATGAAGCTGCCGATCACGTTCCCGTCGCGCGCCCTGCTCGGCATCGCAAGCGCCCTGGTCGCCGTGGGCGTCCTGTCGCTCGCCGCCTGCGGAGGCGGTTCGAAGTCCGATTCGAGCACCGTCACCGTGCAGGGCGACGTGCCCATCGCCTACGCGAAGCGCGTCAACACCATCGGTCTCAATCCCACCAACGGCGCGCCGACCGCGCCGGGCGGCGACCTGATGATCCGCGAGAAGTCGTCGCCCAGCGCGCCCGAGCACAACATCACCGCGCAGTTCACGCTGGGCAAGGGCGATGCGGCCACGCCGGAGGTGTCCTGGGACGGCAAGAAGATCCTGTTTTCCATGCGCTGCCCCGCCAACAACGCGGTCACCATCGGCGGCGCGCCGGCCTGCACCGGCCACTGGAACATCTGGGAATACGACATGACCACCGGTGGCCTCACCGGCGGCACGTTCAAGCGCCTCACGTCGTCCACCGGCGACGACGACATCCACCCGGTGTACCTGCCCGCGGGCCAGGGCATCGTGTTCACGTCCAACCGCCAGACCAAGTCGCGCCTCAACCAGGCGCTGGGCCACACCTACTACGCGCTCGACGAGTACGAGCGCGAGCGCGTGTTCAACCTGCACACCATGGCCGCGGACGGCAGCGCGATCACGCAGATCTCGTACAACCAGAGCCACGACCGCAATCCGGTGATCCGCCCCAACGGCCAGATCATGTTCTCGCGCTGGGATCACGTCGGCGGCCGCAACCATTTCAAGGTATTCACGGTCAACCCGGGCCGCACCGACATGTTCGTGCTGTACGGCTCGCACAGCGACGGCAACAGCTTCCTGCACCCGCGCGACATGGATCCCAGCGGCAAGTTCGCCGGCTTCCTCAGCTCCGACCTGATGCCGCTGCAACGCACCAAGGAAGGCGGCGCGATGATGCTCATCGACGCGGCCAACTACTCCGAGCAGAACACGCCGGCCAGGAAGTCGGTCGCCGCCGTCGGCGGCCAGGTGCAGGCCACCGAGAAGGCGGTCAACATCGACCGCGGCATCTCCATGTACGGCCGGTTCACCGCGCCCTACCCGTTGTGGGACGGCACCGACCGCGTGCTGGTGTCGTACCGCCCGTGCGAGGTCACCAAGAACGGCGTCGTGGTGCCCTGCTCCACGCTGACCGCGGCCGAGATCGCGCTGCTGGGCGACATGAATCGTCCGATTTCCGAGACCGCGCTCGACCCGGTGCAGGACAACGTGCCCCCGCCGTACGCCGTCTACATGTTCAACGCGGCCAACCAGTCGATGCTGCCCGTGGCCACGCCGCCGGCCGGCTTCATGTACGTCGACGCCGTCGCCATCCTGGCCCGCGCCGAGCCGGCCACCAGCACCCCGGCGCCGCTCGACGAGACGCTCGCCTCGCAGAACATGGGCACGCTCGACGTCCGCAGCGTCTACGACACCGACGGCCTGGGCCGCATGGGCGCCGCCATGCTCGTGGACGCCGACAACACCGGCAGCTGCAGCACGCTGATCCCGCAGACCGCGCCGATCGACGCCAACGACACCCGCGCCACCGTGGCCGACATCGCCCGCATGAAGGATCCCGCCGACGCCGCCTACAACTGCGCGCCGGCCCGCTTCATCCGCGCGGTGCGCGCCGTGGCGCCGCCCACCAACATGATGAAGATGCGCAGCTCGCTGGGCGAGACCGACTTCGAGGCCCAGCAGGTGCTCGGCTACGCGCCGATCGAGCCCGATGGCTCGTTCAAGCTCAACGTGCCGGCCGACACCCCGATCGCCCTCGCGGTGGTCGACGCCCAAGGCCGCGCGCTGCAGACGCATACCAACTGGATCCAGGTTCGCCCGGGCGGGCGCCGTACCTGCGACGGCTGCCACAGCCCGCGCCGCGGCGCCCCCATCAACTCCGGCACCACCGTCAACACCGTGCCGGCGTCCATCCTGGCCTCGATGGCCAGCGCCCACCAGTCCGGCGAGACCATGGCCGACACGCGCGTGCGCCTCGACCCGACCTCGGCCATGCTCAAGCCCGACATGGTGTCCACCGACATCTGGGCCGACACCGCCAAGTCCGGCGTCACCGCCCGTCCGGCCGTCGCGCTGCGCTTCACCGGCAACCCGAACCCGGCCGACGACCTCGTCACGCCGGTGCCGGTCAACGGCGTCATCAACTACCCGACGCACATCCAGCCGCTGTGGACGCGCGACCGCGGCGCCAACACCTGCACGTCGTGCCACAACGTGTCCGACCACACCGACCTGACCGCCACCATCGGCGGCGACGGCCGCGTCACCTCCTACGACCGGCTGATGATCGGCGACCCGCAGCTCGATGCCGGCGGTCACCCGGAGATCTTCTTCGACGACGGCGTGCCCATGCTCGTGCGCAAGCCCGCGCTCGTGAACACGGCTGCCAGCGAAGGCGAGGCCACGGGCCTGGCGCGCAAGAGCCGCCTCATCGAGATCCTGTCGGGACAGGCGCTGATGTCGGATGCGAACGCCAAGCTCGTGCATCCGAACCCGCCGTCCAGCGCGCCCAACCACGCCACGATGCTCAACGCCGCCGAGAAGCGCCTGCTGGCCGAGTGGATCGACACCGGCGGCAAGTACTACAACGACCCGTTCGACCCGACCAGCGGCACCCGCATCGTGCCGACGCTCGATGAAGACTCGTTCGTCGCCTCGGTCTACCCGATCCTGGAGAGCACCTGCGCCGGCTGCCACCAGGCCCGCGGTTCCACCAACACGCCCACCGGCGCCACCTCGTTCACCGACAACCGCTTCGTGCTCACCGGCGATCCCGATGGCGACTGGGGCGTGACGATGACCATGGTCAACGACGTCTGCCATCCGCCCACCAGCTACCTGCTGGCGCGCCCGTCCACCATCCCGCACCCGGATGCGGCGACCAGCCAGACCACGGCGGTACTGCCCGCGAACGGCGCGAACTATGCGACCATCGCCAGCTGGATCGCCGCGGGTTGCCTCACTCCATGAAGATGCTGATCTCGAAGACGGTTTTTCCTCGCGGCGCGCACTTTCGCGCGCTCGCCGGCGCGATCCTCGGGGCCGCGCTGCTGTCTGCCTGTGGCGGCGGCGGCGATCCGCTCAGCAACCCCGGCACTGTGTCGAATCCGGTGCAGGCCGGCGGGGCCTCGCTGGCGTTTCCTTATTTCGAGAAGTGCATCTTCCCGATCTTCCTCAAGCAGCTGCCCATCGTCCAGAATGGCGTCTCCTCGACGAACACGTGTTCGGGCTCGGGTTGCCATGACAGCGTCACCGGCACCGGTGGCGCCTTGCGAGTGATCGTCGGAGCCGCCCCGGTGAGCGATGCGAATCTCGCCGCGGCGGCCGCCGGGAGTCCCGACGCCCTCGCCACCGTCCGCGCCTCCGACATGTACAAGAACTTCTATTCGGCGCAGGGCACCGCGGTGTTCGGCAGCCCGATCCAGAGCCGCCTGTTCGACAAGCCGCTGGTGCCCAACGTGCTGCATGGCGGCGGGCGCATCTTCACGAGCCAGGACGACCCGAACGCCAAGCTGATCTCCTACTGGATCAGCCATCCCGTGCCCAACGGCCAGGACGAGTTCAGCAGCTCCAGCTACAACATGTTCACTCCCGCGGATCCGGCGACGGGTACGTGCAACACGCAATGAGCGGCGTGCGCGCCGTCCTCCTGTCGTCTCTCCCGGCCCGGCTTCTGGCGGGCGGGCTGGCGTGCGCGCTCGCGTGCGGCGCCGCGCGTGCGGCCGACGTGCCCGATATCCCCGCCCCGCTGGCCACCGTCTCGGCGCCCACGGTGCCCGTGGCCGACAGCGTGCCCGGCGGCGACAAGGTGGAACGCGTGCAGGTCACCGACGCGTTCATCGAGCTGCATACGTTCCCCGGCCGCGGCTATCCGGTGTTCTACGTGGCCGGTCGCGGCGAATGGGTGTCCATCGAGCTGCGCCACACCGACTGGTACAAGGTGCGCACGGCCACCGGCAAGGTGGGCTGGGTCACCCGCGCGCAGTTGCAGACCACGCTGGCGGAAAGCGGTCTCGAAACGCGTTTTGCCGACGTCGCGTTCAACGACTACCTGACGCGCCGCGTGGAGCTCGGCGCCGGCTACGGCCGCTTCCACCAGGAGCCGATGATCAAGTTCTGGCTGTCGTACCGCATCTCGGACACGCTCAGCTTCGAATCGACGCTGGGCCAGGTGCAGGGCGTGTTCTCGGGCAGCACGCTGTGGCACGTCAACCTGCAGGCCGAGCCGTGGAGCGACCAGCGCTTTTCGCCGTTCGCGGGCGTCGGCATCGGCCAGTTCAAGAACATCCCGAACCAGAGCCTGGTGAACTTCCAGACCACCAACGCGCGCCTGGCCGACGCCATCGTCGGCGCGCGCTTCCACCTCACCGATCGCTTCATGATCCGGGCCGACTACGCGATCTACACCGCGTTCGTGTCCGAACAGCGCTCGCTCGAGTACCGCGCGGCCACCGCCGGTCTCTCCTTCTTCTTCTGATGCGCCGCCCATGACTGCCAAGAGCCGCCCCCTTCCCACCGCCGCCCTCCGCGCCACGGCGGCCACGCTGGCCACGGCCGGCGTGCTGGCGCTTCTGGCCCACGGCAGCGCGCGCGCCGCCGACGCGCCCGCGGCCGACACGCCCGACCAGGTGATCGTGCCGCAGGTCGAGCGGCGCGACGTCAGCAAGCCCAAGTACCCCTCCAACGACTTCGAGTTCGGCCTGTTCGGCGGCAGCTACTCGTCGCAGAACTTCGGCACCAGCTTCAACTGGGGCGCGCGCGCGGGCTACGACATCACCGAGGACTTCTTCGTGGAGGCCACCTATGGCCGCACCAAGGTCAGCGACAAGGCGTTCCGCCAGATCCTGCCGGGCGGCATCTTCACCGCCGAGCAGCAGAAGCTGAAGTACTACGACCTGTCGGTGGGCTGGAACTTCCTTCCCGGCGAGATCTTCATCGGCAAGAACTGGGCGAAGGCCTCCACGATGTACGCCATCGGCGGCATCGGCAACACCTCGTTCGACTCGCAGCGCATGCAGACCTGGAACTTCGGCCTGGGCGCCAAGCTGTTCCTGGCCGACTGGGTGGCGCTGCGGGCCGACGTCCGCGACCACATCTTCACGCTCGACTTGCTCGGCAAGCGCTCCACCACGCAGAACCCCGAGCTGTCGCTGGGATTCGCGTTCTTCTTCTGACAGAGACCCGCATGATCCGCCTCCTTGCCGTCGCCACCGCCGTCGCCGTTCTCGCGTTCGGCGCCCTGGCACCTGCCGCCGCCGCCACGCCGGTGGCCAACGCCGTCGCGCCCGACTTCACGCTGCGCGGCGCCGACGGCCGCAACGTGCGCCTCGACGAACTGCGCGGCCAGGTCGTGCTGGTCAACTTCTGGGCCACCTGGTGCGGCCCGTGCCGCGAAGAGATGCCGCGCCTCGACACCCTGTACCAGAAGTACCACAAGTCGGGCTTCGTGCTGCTGGGCGTCAACGTGGACGACGACCCGCACACGGCGCTGGCCACCGCCGCCAAGCTGGGCGTGAGCTTTCCGGTGCTGCTCGACACCGACAAGAAGGTCAGCAAGCTGTACGACCTGAACACCATGCCGTCGACCATCGTCATCGACCGCGACGGCAAGGTGCGCTTCCTCACGCGCGGCTATCACGCCGGCACGGAGCAGGACTACGAACGGCAGATCCGCGGGTTGCTGAAGGAATGACGATGCGCGCCCTGCGTTCCCTCTTTCTCCTTGCGGGCGCCGCCGGCGTTCTCGCGTGCGCCAGCGGCTGCGCGTTCAAGCCGATCGAACCCTGGGTCAAGCCCTACGAGCGCGAGCGCCTGGCCGATCCGGTGATGAAGGCGTCGCTCAACGAGCTGCCGGGCCGCCAGCAGGACCACGTCTACACCGTGCGCGAAGGCTCGCGTGGCGCCACCGGCGTGCAGGGAGGCGGCTGTGGCTGCAATTAGGAACGCCGCCACCGTGGCCGGCCTGGTGGGCGGCGCGCTCGCCGCGGGCGCGGTGCAGGCGGTCGACCTGCCCGAAGACCGCGCCGAGACCATGTACCACCTGTACGACGGCGGCGGCGTCATCGCGCAGGGACCGGCGGTGCTGGTGCGCAAGAGCATGCTCGATCGCGTGTCGCTATCGGGCAGCTACTACGTCGACGCGGTGAGCAACGCGTCGATCGACGTCGTCACCACCGCCAGCAAGTACAAGGAGACGCGCGACCAGGGCCAGATCGGGCTCGACTACGTGGTGCGCGACTCGCTGATCCACGTGTCCGGCTCGCGCAGCACGGAGCCCGACTACCTGGCCAGCACGATCAGTGTCGACCTGACGCAGGACGTGTTCGGCGGCATGACCACCGTCACGATGGGCTACAGCCGCGCCAACGACAAGGTGGGCCAGCACGGCACGCCCGGCTGGATCGACACCGCGCGCCACTGGCAGTACCGCCTGGGCGTCACGCAGATCCTCACGCCGCGCTGGACGGCCAGCGCCAACCTCGAGTCGATCAACGACGATGGTTTCCTGGGCAGCCCGTACCGCCTCGCCCGCGTGTTCGGCACCTACGTGCACGAGAACGACCCGCGCACGCGGGAAAGCAAGGCGCTCAAGCTGTCCACCACCGGCGACATCACGCCCGATGGCGCCGACAACCGCCGCTCGTTCCGCGCCGACTACCGCTACTACTGGGACACCTGGGGCATCCGCGGCCACACGCTGGAGCTGGGCTACAACCGCAACCTGGCGCCGGGCTGGCTGCTCGAGACGTTCATGCGCTACTACCGGCAGAACCACGCCGTGTTCTACAGCGACAACGCGCCGCAGCAGACGCTCTACATCACGCGCAACCGCGAGCTCGCCACCATGCACGACTTCGGCCCCGGCGCCACCGTGTCGTACACGCTGCGCAGCGTGCCGGGCAAGTTCGACGTCAAGCTGAGCGCGTCGTACCAGTTCATCGATTTCCACTACGCCGACTACACCGACACGCTCACCGGCAAGCCTTATTCGTACAAGGCAAGCGTGCTGAACACCGTGTTGTCGGCCACGTTCTAAAGACAAGAGAGAGCCCGCATGCTGAATCGAACTCGCGCGGCGTTGATCGCCCTCGGACTCTGCGCCGCCACGGCGTTGCAGCCCACGTTCGCCGCCCATGCGCCCGCCGCCGCGGCCTCGGCGCCCATGATGGCCGCATCGGCCCCCGAGGCCGCGGCCAGCGGCGCCGCGCCCGCGCCCGACAGCGCGGCGAGCGCTGCCGCCGCCAGCGAGCCCGCGCCCACCGGCAGCCTCGACGACCGCGTGCAGCAGACCAAGGCCGACGTCATTCGACTGAACCGCGATCTGCTGGTGCTGGAAGAGGAGTTGCTGTTCCCTGCCAACACGCAGGTGGCCGTGTTCGTGTCCATGGACGTGGGCCTGCTGTTCGACCTCGACTCGGTGCAGATCAAGCTCGACGACAAGGTCGTGTCCACCTGGCTGTACACCCCGCTCGAGGTGCAGGCGCTGCACCGCGGCGGCGTCCAGCGCGTGTACCTGGGCGACCTGCGCGCGGGCAGCCACGAGATCGTCGCGTTCTTCACCGGCAAGGGCCCGCACGACCGCGACTACAAGCGCGCCACCACGATCAAGTTCGACAAGACCACCGAGCCCAAGTACATCGAGCTGCAGATCAAGGACGTGCAGCAGAAGCTGCAGCCGGAATTCGACGTCAAAGTCTGGCAGTGACGACGATGCGACAGCGTTCGCGCTTCTCTTTCCACCTGACCCTGGTCGCGGCGCTGTGCGCCGGCGTGCTGGCGGTGTCGGGCGCGCGCGCCGCGGACGACGCCGACAAGGTTCCGGTCGATCCGCCGCTGCGCCCGGTGCTGGATCCGCACTACGGCGACGTGCTGTTCGAGTTCTACCAGGGGCGCTACTTCCCGGCCATCACCAAGCTGGAGGCCTCGCAGGTCTTCAACCGCATGCAGCACCACGCCGACGAGGCCGAGATCCTGCGCGGCGGCCTGCTGCTGTCCTACGGCCTGCACCAGCAGGCCGGCGAGGTGTTCGAGGCGCTGCTCGCGCGCGGCGCCGCGCCGTCGGTGCGCGATCGCGCGTGGTACTTCCTGGCCAAGGTGCGCTACCAGCGCGGCCTGATGCCCGAGGCTAACAGGGCGCTCGCGCGCATCGAGCATCGCCTGCCCGCGCCGCTGGAGGACGACCGCCGCCTGCTGCAGGCCAACGTGCTGATGGCCCTCGGCGACAACGCCGGCGCCAGCAAGATCCTCACGCCCATCGCCGGGCCGCGCGGCGACGATCTGTACGCACGCTACAACCTGGGCGTGGCGCAGATCCGCGCCGGCGACACCGCGCACGGCACGCAGATCCTGGACGACCTCGGCCGGCAGACCATGCCTGACGAGGAGAGCCGCGCGTTGCGCGACAAGGCCAACGTGGCGCTCGGCTTCGCCGCGCTCAAGGCCGGCAAGCCGCAGGACGCGCGTACCTTCCTGCAGCGCGTGCGCCTGCAAGGCATCGAGGCCAACGCCGCGCTGCTGGGCTTCGGCTGGCCCGCCGACGCGCACGGCAGCCCCAAGCTGGCGCTCGTGCCCTGGGTGGAGCTGGCCGGCCGCGACGCCAGCGACTCCGCCGTGCTCGAGGCGCAGCTGGCCGTGCCCTACGCGTACGCCGAACTGCACGCCGACGCCCAGGCGCTCAAGCGCTACGAGAACGCGATCTCCAACTTCGAGACCGAGGACGCCAACATCGACGCGACCATCGCCGCGATCCGCCAGGGCAAGCTCATCGAGGGGCTGATGGCGCGCAATCCCGGCGAGGAGATGGGCTGGTTCCAGACCTTCCGCGACGTGCCGCTGATGCCGCACGCCCGCCTGCTCACGCCGGTGATCGCCGGCAACGAGTTCCAGGAAGCGTTCAAGAACTACCGCGACCTGCAGTTCCTCGGCCACAACCTGGCCGAATGGCACGCCAACCTGGGCGTGTTCGGCGACATGCTGGCCACGCGTCGCCAGGCCTTCGCCGACCGCGTGCCCAAGATCCGCGCGCAGCAGGACGCCAGCGGCCAGAACATTGCCCAGCTGCAGCAACGCAGCGACGACAACGCCGCGGCGCTGAAGCAGGCCGAGGACGCCGCCGACGGCACCGCCTTCGCCGACGCGAACGAACGCGAGCTGCAGCAGCGCCTGGCGCGCGTCACCAGCACGCTGTCCAGCCTGCCGGCCGACGCCGACCCGGGCCTCGTCGAGGCCCACGACCGCCTGCGTCGCGTGTCCGGCGCCCTTGCGTGGCAGCTGGCGCACGAGTTTCCCGCCCGCGTGTGGGATGCGAAGAAGGGCCAGAAGCAGACCGAGGACGCGCTGGTCGACGCCCGCGCGCACGACGAGCAGCTGGCCAGGGCGCAGCGCGACGAGCCCGCGCACTTCGAGGACTTCGCGCGCCGCATCGCCGAGCTGCAGGCCCGCCTGGACGTGCTGACGCCGCGCGTGGCCACGCTCGGCACGGAGCAGCAGGGCGCGCTGCAGGAGATCGCGATCACTTCATTGGCGTCGCAGAAGGAACGCCTGGCGCAGTACACGGCCCAGGCCCGCTACGCGGTGGCGCAGCTGTACGACCGCGCCACCGAACCGAAGGAGGGCGACCATGCGGCCAAGCCCTAAGCGCCTGCTGGCACCGCGTCCGCGCACGCTGGCGATGCTCCTGCTCACCAGCTCCCTCGGTGCCTGCTCGATGTTCGGCCTCGGCCACAAGGCCGGCGCCACGCCCGACGACGCGCCCACGTTGAAGACGCTGCTCACCCGCGAGGTGGTGATCGACTCCGACCCGGGCATCCCGGCCGACGAGGACAAGGCCATCGCGGCCTACCGCAACTTCCTGGCCGTCACGCCCGACGCCAGGCAGCGCGCCGAGGCGCTGCGCCGCCTGGGCGACCTGTCGATGGCCAGCGCCGACAACGCCAACGCCGTCACCCCCACGCCCAACGGCACGCCCGACTACGCCGCGGCCATCGCGCAGTACCGCGACTACCTCAAGACGTATCCGAACGATCCCGACAACGACCGCATCCTGTACCAGCTCGCTCGCGCGCAGGAGCAGGGCGGCCAGCTCGAGGACGGCCTGAAGACGCTCGACCAGCTGGTGGCGCAGTACCCGAAGACGCGCTATCTCGACGAGGCCGAATTCCGCCGCGGCGAGCTGCTGTTCACGCTGCGCCAATACCCGAAGGCCGAGCAGGCCTACACGCTGGTGCTCAATGGCCAGAAGGACAACCCGTACGTCGGGCGCGCGCTCTACATGCAGGGCTGGTCCAAGTTCAAGCAGGGCAACCTGGAAGAGGCGCTCACGTCGTTCTTCGGCGTGCTCGACGGCAAGATCGTGGGCATCAACGACGACGACCTCGACAAGTCCGAGTCGCTCACCCGTGCCGACAAGGAGCTGGTGGACGACACGCTGCGCGTGATCGGCATCTCGCTGGCCAACCTCAAGGGCGCCGAGTCGATCCCCGCCTACGTCACCACCGACGCGCGCCGCTCGTACGAGTTCCGCGTGTACCAGCAGCTGGGCCAGCTGTACCTGCGCCAGGAGCGCCCGAAGGACGCCGCCGATACCTACGCCGGCTTCGCGCGCCTGAACCCGCTCGACGCGCAGGCGCCGGCCATGCAGGCGCAGGTGATCGCCATCGACCAGGAGGCCGGGTTCGACCAGCTGGCGCTCGCCGCGAAGAAGGACTACGTGGCGCAGTACGGCCTGGACGGCGAGTTCCGCAAGGCCAATCCCGACGGCTGGGAACACGCGCAGCCGCTGGTCAAGACCGCGCTGGCCGAGCTCGCCCAGCGTTATCACGCCAGCGCGCAGAAGACGAAATCCAGGGACGACTACGTCGAGGCCGCCAAGTGGTACCGCGCTTGGCTGGCCGAGTTCGGCTCCGACCCCGAGGCCGCCGAGAACGACTTCCTGCTGGCCGAGGTGCTTTACGAGAGCGGCCAGTTCGGCGCGTCGGCCGTCGAGTACGAGAAGACCGCCTACGAATACCCGACGCATGCGCACGGCGCCGATGCCGGCTACTCGGCGCTGCTGGCCCACGCGGCCGAACAGAAGGGCGTCACCGGCGACGCGCTGGTGCCGCTGCAACGCACCGGCGTCGAGAGCAGCCTGCGCTTCGCCGCGGCCTACCCGGCCGACTCGCGCACGCCCGCCGTGCTCGCCAACGCCGCCGACACGCTGTTCAAGCTGCACGACAACGACCGCGCCGCGAGCGTGGCCGAGCAGGTGCTGGCGCTAGAGCCTGCCGCCACGCCGGCACAGCGCCGGGTGGCATGGACGCTGATCGCGCACACGTCGTTCGAGGCCGGCAGTTTCGACCGCGCCGAGAAGGGCTACGGCGAGGTGCTGGCGCTGGCGCCGGCCAATGACCCGGCACGCGGCGAGCTCACCGAGCGCCTGGCCGCGTCCATCTACAAGCAGGGCGAACAGGCGCGAACCGCCGGCGACAACAAGGCTGCCGCCGAGCGCTTTGCGCGCGTGGCCGTGGCCGCGCCCGGATCCGCCATCCGTGCGAACGCCGAGTACGACACGGCCACCTCGCTGATCGCGCTGAAGGACTGGGCGGGTGCCGCGCACACGCTGGAAGACTTCCGCCAGCGTTTCCCGGGCAACGCGCTGCAGGGCGACGTCACCGTCAACCTGGCGCTGGCCTACAGCGAGCAGCAGCAGTGGGCACCGGCCGCCGCGCAGTACGAGCGCATCGCGGCCGCGCCCGCCACCACGCCCGAGGGCGCCACGCGCGCCCGCGCGGCGCTGTGGCAGGCCGCCACCCTGTACGAGCGCGCCGCCTCCAGCGATGCCGACAGCGTCAAGGCCGGCAAGCCGCGCCCCGCCGACGCCGCCGCCAACCGCGCGCTGGCCGCCAAGGCCTACGACCGCTACCTGAAGCAGTACCCGAGCCCGCTCGAACCCGCGGTCGAGGCGCGCTGGCGGATCGCCCAGATCGCGCACATCGAAGGCAACGCGGCCGTGGAAACCGCGCAGATGCACGCCCTCTTCCTGGCCGACCAGAACGGCGGCGCCGCGCGCACCGACCGCACCCGCACGCTGGGCGCGATGGCCGCGCTCGACGCGGCGCAGCCGGTGTTCGAGGCCTACCAGAAGGTGCCGCTGATCGAGCCGCTCGCCAAGCAGCTGAAGTTGAAGAAGGCGAAGATGGAAGATGCGCTGAAGGCTTACGCGCTGGCCAGCGACTACGGCGTCGCCGAGGTCACCACGGCCGCCACGTTCCATGTGGCCACCGTGTACCAGGACTTCGCCAAGGCCCTGGTGGGCTCGCAGCGTCCCAGGAAGCTGTCCAAGCTGGAGCTGGAGCAGTACAACGAGCTGCTGGAGGAGCAGGCCGATCCGTACGTGGAGAAGGCCATCGCGCTGCACGGCGTCAATGCGCACCGCACCACCGACGGCCTCTACGACGAGTGGGTGAAGAAGAGCTTCGAGGCGTTGAAGACGCTGCAGCCCGCGCGCTACAACAAGACCGAACGCAGCGAAGGGAGCGTCGATGCGATCCGCTGAACGCCTTGCCCTGGCCGCGCTCGCGCTGGCATCCGCGGCGTTGCTGGCCGGCTGCGGCTCGGTGGGCATGCGCCTGCGCGGAACGCCCGAGCCTGCGCCCGCGACGGTCGCCAGCGCGCCCGCGCCCGAGAGCGCGGCCAGCGCCGCCGTCGCGGCGGCGCCCCGGGCCGCGTCCACCGGCCCCATTGCGCCGGCCACGCAGCGCGCGTACGACGACGCGCTGGCGCTGCTGCGCGCCGGCCACGCGGCCGACGCCGAACGCGGCTTCCGCGCGCTCGCGCAGTCCGACCCCGACCTGGCCGGCCCGCACGCCAACCTGGGCCTGCTGGCGCGCCAGGCGGGACACCTGCCCGAGGCCATCACCGAGCTCGAGAAGGCGACGACGCTCGCGCCCGGCCTCGCCGTCGCCTGGAACCAGCTGGGCCTGGCGTACCGCCAGGGCGGCGAGTTCACGAAGGCGCGCGACGCCTACGACCACGCGCTGGCCCTCGACCCGAACTACGCCAACGCGGTACTGAACCTGGGCGTGCTCGACGACCTGTACCTGGCCGACAGCGCCCGCGCGCTGGAGCTCTACACGCGCTACCTCGCGCTCACCCCGGGCGGCGATCCCGTCGTCATGAAGTGGGTCGCCGACGTGAAAAATAGAAAGCCCGCCGGCGCTGCTGCGCCCGCGGCATCCGCAACGGCCCCGGCCGCCGCGCCGAAGGAAAAATCATGACCCGTCGCCTCGCCGCGCTGCTTACGATCAGTTGCCTTGTCGCCCCCGCGTTTGGCCAGGATCGCGCCGAAATCGACCCCACCAAGATCATCGGCAACCGAGAATTGCCGAAGGTGCTCTATATCGTTCCCTGGAAGAAGCCGCTGCCGGGCGAACTGGCCGGCCGACCGCCGGTGAGCGTGGTCGACGAGGCGCTGGCGCCGGTCGATCGCGACGTCTTCAAGCGCCAGGTGCGCTACGACAAGCTCGAACAGGCGCACGCGGCCGCGGTCGCTCCGCCTGCGCCGCCCGCGGCACCCTGATCTTTCCCGAATTCCCGTCTTTCCTTCCCGTTTTTCGAATCTGTTCCCCGGAGATTTCCAGATGAATTCCATCGAGTCGATCATCAAGTTCTTCCAGGACTGTGGTCTGTTCATCTTCCCGAGCCTGGCCATCATGGCCACCGGCCTCGCCATCGCCATCGAGCGCTTCGTGTTCCTGCAGAAGGCCCGCGTGGCCAACCGCAAGGACTGGTCGAAGGTGCTGCCGCTGCTGCAGGGCGGCCAATGGAAGGAAGTGCTGGGCCTGACCGCGTCGTCCGACTCGGCCATCGGCAAGATCGTGCACAACGGCCTGGCGCGCCTGCAGTCGTCGCGCCGCCGCGACGACATCGACGCCGCGATGGAGGAAGGCATGATGGAAATCGTGCCGCGCCTCGAGAAGCGCACCCACTACATCGCCGTGTTCGCCAACGTCATCACGCTGGTGGGGCTGCTGGGCACCATCACCGGCCTGATCCACGCGTTCACCGCCGTGTCGCAGGTCAACCCGGCGGAGAAGGCGGCGCTGCTGTCGGCGTCCATCTCCATCGCCATGAACAACACCGCGTTCGCGCTGATGGTGGCCATTCCGTTCCTGCTGATCCACTCGTTCCTGCAGGCCCGCACCACCGACATCGTCGACGGCCTGGAGGCCGCCAAGATCAGCTTCCTGAACCTCGTCCAGCGTCTCGCTCCGGAACACAAGGCGGCCTGAACATGAGCCGCTCCAACCACCCGGATCAACGGGGGTGCCGCCATGCCGCGTAGACGCCTGAAGAAGGGTTCGGAGGCGCTCGAGGTGAGCGCGTTCATCAACCTGATCGTGGTGTTGATCCCGTTCCTGTTGTCGACGGCGGTGTTCTCGAACATGTCGGTGGTCGACCTCACGTTGCCGGCCAAGTCGGCCAACTGGGAAGGCCTCGACAAGAACCCGCTGAAGCTGGAGGTCGTGGTGCGCCACGACAAGATCGAGGTGGGCGACAAGGTGGGCGGCCTGCTGTTCCCGGCAATCCCCAACACCGCCTCGGGCCCGGACCTCGCCACGCTCAACGCCGACCTGTTCGTGGTCAAGCAGAAGTTTCCCGATGTCACGGCCGCGTCGCTGCTGCCCGAGCCGAACATCTCGTACGACACGGTGATCCACGTGATGGACGCGATGAGCATCGTCAAGTCGGCCAACGGCGGCACCGAGGTGAAGGACATCCCGATGTTCCCCGGCATCTCCATCGGCGATGCGCCGGTGCGTCACTGAAAGGGGCCGGCGATGAAGCTCACCCCCCTCCAGAAACGCACCGCGCGCAACGCTCGCCATGGCAGCGGCCTCGACATGAACCTCGTGTCGCTGATCGACGTGTTCACCATCCTGATCTTCTTCCTGCTCTCGAGCTCGGGCGTCGAGACGCTGCCCGCGACCTCGGTGCACCTGCCGGAGTCGATCGCCAAGAAGGATCCGAAGGAGACGCTGGTGGTCGTGGTCAGCGCGACCGAGATCACCGTCGACGGGCGCAAGGTGGCCGACTCCGCGCCGCTGGCCACCGCCACGGAAGACCTCATCCCGGGCCTCAAGTCCGAGCTCGACCTCGTCTCGTCGCGTCCGGTGGCCCAGGCCGCCAACGCGTCGAACGCGCACGCGGTGACGATCATGGCCGACAAGGACATCCCCTACCAACTGCTGCGCAAGGTGATGTACACCGCGGCGCTGGCCGACTACACCGACGTGTCGTTTGCCGTGAATCGAAAGGAGTAGATGTTGACCCCCGCGCTCCTTTCAGTCGCTGCCCCCCAAGGGGGTGGCCGCTTGCTCCGGGCGGCCGTTCGCCGCGCTGCGTCATGACCGCCATCTCCTTCCGCACCTCCACGTTGCCGTGGGCGCTGGCCCACGACGACGAGGAGCGTTTCCGCAAGCTGTTCCTCGCGCTGCTGGGGTTCGTGATCGTGTTCGGCATCGCGCTGCGTTTCATCACGCTGCCCGAGCCCGAGCGCACGGTGGCGCCGTCGCTGCCGCCGATCGCCGCCAAGCTGCTGCTGGACAAGCCCGCGCCGCCGCCTCCGCCGCCACCCAAGGTGGAGAAGGTGGAACCACCCAAGCCCGACGCCGCCGACAAGCGCGAAGCCGCACCGCTGCCCACCAAGCCCGTGCCGCGCGAGCGGCCCGTGGTGGAAGCGCGCCAGCCGATCCCGGGCAAGCCGCCGGGTGAAGACCGCGAGGCGGCGCGCAACAAGGCGGCCGGCATCGGCCTGCTCGCCGCGCTGAAGGATCAGTCGCCCGAACTACATGGCGCCCCCGTGGCCGTGCAACTGAACCAGGACATCAAGAAGGGCGCGGGCGTCGGCTCGGGCACCGGTGTCGGCGTCGGCGCCGGCAAGGAGCAGGGCCTGCCCGATCGCAACATGATCACGTCCAACGCCGCGGGCGGCAGCGGCGGCATCAACACCGCCGGCTTCAGCCGCGACAGCGGCGGCGGCGGCCTGGCCGGACGCGCCACCACGGCCGTCCTGGGCGCGGCCGGTGGCGGCGGTGGCGGCGGCCCGGGCCTGGGCGGCCAGATCAGCGGCAGCGGCGGCCATGGCATGGGCACCGGCGGCAAGGCCGGCGGCACGCTCGCCAAGAGCGGCAGCGGCAAGGCCTCGCGCTCGATCGAGGAAGTGCGGCTCGTGCTGGAACGCAACAAGGGCGCGCTCTACGCGATCTACAACCGGGCGCTGCGTGAAGACGCGTCGCTGCAGGGCAAGTTCGTCGTCGAATTCACCATCTCGCCCAACGGCAGCGTCACGGCATGCACGCAGGTGTCGAGCGAGCTGAAGAACCCCGAGCTGGAGCAGAAGCTGCTGGCCCGCTTCCGGTCGATGACGTTCCCCGCCGAGGACGTCGAGACGCTGGTCACGCGCTACCCGATCGACTTCCTGCCGTCCTGATCCCTCGCAGTCCCGAAGGGGCCTGGCCCCGAACGGGGCCAGGCCCCCTTTCTCTTTTCTGTCAGGCGGACGCGAGACGGAACGTGTTGCGCCCGCCGTCCTTGGCCTCGTACAGCGCCTTGTCGGCCATGGCCAGCAGCCCGGATGGCTGGGCGTGGCCGTCGGCCTGCCAGGCGATGCCGATGCTGGCGGTGACCTGCAGGGGCACGCCCGCAACGTCGAACGGCCGGCCCATCGTGGCGAGGATCTTGCGCGCGATGAACTGCGGCTCGGCCGGCGTGTGCAGGCTCTCCAGGATCACGACGAACTCATCGCCGGCCAGGCGCGCCACGGTGTCGGTCTCGCGCACGCTGGCCACGAGGCGCTCCGCGAAGATCTTCAGCACCGCGTCGCCGGCGGCGTGGCCCAGCGTGTCGTTGATGCCCTTGAACTTGTCCACGTCGAGAAAGAACAGCGCGATCGGCATCTCCGTGCGCCGGCTGCGCGCCAGCGCCTCGGCCAGCTTCTCGTTGAACGCGTGGCGGTTGGCCAGCCCGGTGAGCGAATCGGTACGCGCCTGCAGAGCCAGTTTCGTCTCGGCGGCCTTCTCGGCGCTGACGTCCGACACCAGCACGTAGATGCCCTCCACGCGGCCTTCGACGATGTCGGGCACGTAGGTGCCATGGAGATGACGATGGACGCCCAGCCAGGTGGACTCGATGTCGAAGTCGGCGCGCGCTCCCGCCAGCGTCCGGCGCAGGTGCACGTCGCGCTTCGCGTACTCCTCGGGACCCAGCACCTCGGCCAGGCTGCGCCCGATCATGCCGGCCGCGTCGATGCCCATCCACATGCCGTACGTGCGGTTGCAGAACTGGTACCGCTCGTCCTTGTCGATGTAGGAGATCAGCACGGGCAGGTTGTCGGTGATCGTGCGCAGGCGCTGCTCGCTGCGGGCCCGTTCCTGTTCCGCGCGCAGGCGCGCCGACACGTCGTGCAGGAAGGCGTAGGCCACCTCGCCGGCCTCGGTGCGCAGCGCCGCGGCCGAGAGCTCCACCGGGATCTCGGCGCCCGACTTGTGCCGAACGGTCAGCTGCACCCGCTGGCCGGCGGCGGCGCCGCCGCGCGTGAACACGTCCACGCCCAGGCGGCGCGGGTCGCGCGCGCTCGCCGGCACCAGCAGGGTGTCCAGCGGCTCGCCGAAGGCCTCGTCGCGCGACCAGCCGAAGGTCTGCTCGGCCTGGCGGTTCCACTCGCTGACCTTGCCGTGCTCGTCGATGGCGATGTAGGCGTCGGGCGCGTGCGTGAGGATGGCGCGCAGCCGCTCCTCGCTGCGCCAGCGTTCGCGCATGGCCCAGGCGAGTTCCCTGTTGGTGTCCTCCTGCGCGGCCGTGCGCTCGATCACGCGGGCCTCGAGGCTCGCATTGAGGGTGCGCAGGTGGCCGGCGTCCTCGCGGTGGCGTTGCGCGTACAGGTCGAGTGCCTGGTTCAGCAGGTCGGCCTCCCGGTACAGCGGGTGGCCGGGTGCGGACGGCGGCGCGTCGTCGGATGCGCGCAGGCGGGCATCGAGCTCGCGCAGCGGCGTCGCCAGCCGGCGCGACAACAGCCACAGCAACGGCGCAGCCACCAGGCACAGCAGTGCGGCGGCCACGCGGGTGCGCACCTGCAGCGCGCGGAAGTCGGCCATGGCCACGCTCTCGGGCTGGCGCAACACCACGTCCCAGCCGAGCCCCGGAAACCGGCCGGCGCCCCGCGTGCGCGACTCCACCGACAGCTCGCCCTGGCGAAGCACCGGCAGCTTCTTGCCCTGGAGTTCGGGGGAGCCCAGCAACACGGTGCCGTCGGTGCCCACGATGAAGGCCTCGGCCTGGTGCTGTGCCAACGTGGCGTCGACCAGGTCGTGCTTGATGCCGGCGGCCCAGCTCCAGCTCAGGTGCGCGCCCAGCACGCCGCGCAGGCTGCCGTCGTCCGCGTGGACCGGTGTGGCGATGTCGACGAAGCGCCAGGGCTCGGCCTGCGCCGGCAGCAGCTGCTCCAGCAGCAGCGCACGGTGCACGTCGCCCACGAACATGCCGTGCAAGAGCGTGCGGCGGGAAGCGAATGGGTCATTTTGGCGACAGCGAGGGACTGCACCCCGGCATATCGGCCAGACCGTCCGGATCTGAATGCGCGCGGACCGCCCC
>JACMOG010000562.1 GCA_014378125.1 Vitreoscilla sp.
AGGAGCGCTGGCTGCGTCCGCTGCTGGCCGGCGAGATCCGTTCGGCGTTCCTCATGACGGAGCCCGCCGTGGCCTCGTCGGACGCCACCAACATCCAGTGCACCATCCGCCGCGACGGCGACGACTACGTCGTCAACGGCCGCAAGTGGTTCAGCTCCGGCGCCGGCAACCCGCGCTGCGCGATCTTCATCGTGATGGGCAAGACCGACCCCGAGGCGCCGCGTCACGCACAGCAGTCGATGGTGCTGGTGCCGCGCGACGCGCCCGGCGTGACGGTGCTGCGTCCGCTCACGGTGTTCGGCTACGACGACGCGCCGCACGGCCACATGGAGGTGCTGCTCGAGGACGTGCGCGGGCCGGCGTCCAGTATCCTGCTGGGCGAGGGGCGTGGCTTCGAGATCGCGCAGGGCCGGCTGGGCCCGGGCCGCATCCACCACTGCATGCGCTCCATCGGCGCGGCCGAGCGCGCGCTCGAATCGATGATCGACCGGTTGTCCGACCGCGTGGCGTTCGGCAAGCCGCTGTCCGAGCAATCGATCTGGCACGAGCGCATCGCCGAGTCGCGTTGCATGATCGACCAGGCGCGCCTGCTCACGCTCAACGCGGCGCACAAGATGGACACGGTGGGCAACAAGGAGGCGCGCTCCGAGATCGCGATGATCAAGGTGGTGGCGCCCAACATGTCGTGCAAGGTAGTCGACTGGGCGATCCAGGCGCACGGCGCCGCGGGCGTCAGCGGCGACTTCTGGCTGGCCGACGCCTACGCGCAGCAACGCACCGTGCGCATCGTCGACGGGCCCGACGAGGTGCACCGCAACGCGATCGCGAAGATCGAGATCGCCAGGCGGGCGGCGCTTCGAAAGCCGAAGACCGCCGCCTGAGCCCGATCAGTGGTGGTCGTTGCCTTCGGGCCGGCCACCGCCCTCATGGCCGCCGCCACCCGGACGGCCGCCGCCGCCCGGTTGACCTTGCGGGCGTTCTTCGCGCGCGGGCGCGGGTTGGGCGCGCGTCTCGGGCTGCGCCCGCATCTGCGGCTGCCCACGCGTCGGGGCCTGCTGGGCGGGCCGCACGTGCTCCACCTGCGGGTCGCCGTATCCGCCCGGACGCGGCGTGGCCGCGGTGGGCGGCACGCCGTGGTTGTTGCCATTGCGCTGCTCGGGCATGCCGAACGCGCCGTGCTCGTGATCCATCTGCGCCTGCGTCGGGTTGCCGTGCTGAGCGTTTTCGAAGCGGCGTTCGTTGGCGTTGGGCTGCGCATGCCACGGCGAATTGCCGCCGTTGAAGCTCTCCTGATGCACCGGCCGCTGCGGCACCGGGGTGCGGTACACGTTGTGCACGCGCCCCTGCGGGATGTTGTTCACCGCGGTGTTGTAGCGGAAGTGGCCACGATCCCAGCGGCCACCGGCGTAGCCGTTGCCCACGTAGCCGTAGCCGTAGTTGATGCCGCCGTAGTAGCCCACCTGCGAGCCCCAGTAGCCGCGATGCCAGGCATAGCTGCCGCCGATGAAGCCCCAGTAGCCGGGGGTCCACAGCAGGCCGACGCTGGGCGGCTCCACCCAGGTGCCGGGCACCCAGATGTAGTCGCCCGAGCCGGCGTCCCAGGCCCAGTAGCCGGGCGTCCAGAGGTAGCCGTCGCCGGGAATCGGCGGCTGCGCGTACAGCGGCAGCGCGGGCGGCACGATGGTGACGGAGATGCCGATCTGCGACCACGCGGCCAGCGGCGCCATCAGGGCGAGGCCCAGCGCGAGGGCGCTGCGTTTGAAGACCATGTTCTTGGACATCGTGCTGCCTTTGCAAACGAGACGCGCGTCGCGGGGAGTCGCGATGCTCGACGGTATGTCAGCAATCGGTGGGCCCGCGCCTTTGTGCTTTACCCGACCTTCACCAGGCGTCAGCGTACCGCCTCGAAGTCGTCGCGCGTCGGCTCCTGCGACGCGGCGGGTTGCACGCGCGCGGCGCCGGCCAGCAGCACTGCCGCCGCGGCGCCGCGGGCCGATACCCCGAAGGGGTTGTCGCCGGTGGGGCCGGCCACC
>JACMOG010000048.1 GCA_014378125.1 Vitreoscilla sp.
CAGCAGCGCGTCGACCAGCGTGGCCTCGATGCGCGTGGGCACCGTCGAGGCCAGCCGCACGATGGCCTGCGCCGGGGGGGCCAGCCGGGCGAAACGCGCCAGCACCAGGTACTGCACGCCCTGCGGCGCGCCTTCGGCGCCATGGCGCAGCATCTCGCTGACGAACAGCGGATTGCCGCGGGTGAGCGCGTGCAGACCGCTGGCCGAACGCATGGCGGCGCGCGCGAGCTGGTCCACCGCGTGTGCCGACAACGGCGCCAGCGCGATCCACGTCACGAGGCTGGGTGCCAACTCGCCCAGCAGGCGGCGCAGTGGATGCGCGGTCGACACCTCGTCGTCGCGCCACGACAGCACCAACAGCGCCGGCACGCGGTCGATGCGCCGGCCCAGGAATTTCAGCAGATCCAGCGTGGCGTCGTCGGCCCGGTGGACGTCCTCGAACATGGCTACCACCGGGCGCCGGCTGCGTTGCAGCTCGCCCAGCACGGCCTCGGCGCGCCGCGTGGCCAGCGCCTTCAGCAGCGTCGTCTTGCCGATGCCGGCCTCGCCGCCCACCAGCAACACGTGGCCGGTGCCCGTGCGGGCGGCCTCCAGCAGCCGGTCGAACGTCAGCAGCGCGGCGTCGCGTTCGACCAGGGCCATCGCTCAGCCCGGAGGAAGGCGGTCGAGCGCCGCCATCACCGCGTCCAGGTCGGCCGGCGCCACGTCCAGGCCGAAGCCGTCGGCCAGCACGTCGGCGAACTCGGCGCGCGCCTGCAGCGTCCGTTCGACGGGCGGCGTGCCTTCGGGGCTGGACGTGGAGAGGCGGCGGTTGAACAGTCGCAGCCGTCCGCCGGGTATCGCGCGGCCCACGAGCAGGTTCTGGCCCAGCAGCGATTTCGGATGCGTGGCCACGAACCAGTTGCCGATCTCGCAGTCGATGGCGTGCGGCGCGCCCGGCATCAGCTGGTAGCAGTCCGTCCAGCCGTCGGCATCGCGCGCCTGCAGCAGGCATTCGTTGCCGACGTCGACGAAGCGGTACACCCCGGTGCCCGCCGCCTGTTCGTCGCGGCTGTCCAGCGCCAGCGGAGCGACGGGCGCGATGGTGCCGCAGCCGACGTCCACCAGGTGGGCGAAGCCGTCCAGCGCCACGCGCGTGGCCACGTGCGTGCGGCCGGTGACCACGTCGGCCGGCACGCCCGAGCGGATGCGGGCCTCCAGCGGGCGCACGTCGAAGCCGATGGCCTGCAGCACCGCGCGAAGCAGCGTGTTCTGCTCGAAGCAGTAGCCGCCGCGACGCTGGCGCACGAGCTTGTCCTGCAGGCCGGGCAGGTCGAGGCGCGGCACGCGGCGCGCGAGCACGTCGATGTTCTCGAACGGGATGGCGGTGGCGTGCGCCAGTATCAGCCGCTCCAGGCACGCGCGCGTGGGCGCCAGCGGGCCGTCGAAGGCGATGCGGCGGCGGTACGCATCGAGGTCGAGCTCGGCGATCGGCAGCGGGGCGATGGGCGGGGACTCGGGCGTCATGGCTTCGTCTCGGAGGCGCGGGTCATGGGCCGGCCGAGTTTACGGCTCGGCGGCAGCGTCGACCACGATCGTCGCGACGACGGGCTCGAGCGAATCGTCGATGACGCCGCTCAGGCCGCAAGCCGCCGCGCGCGGCGCCTCTGCGCCACGGACAGTCCGCCGGCGAGCGCGGACTGCGCGCCGCTGAGCACCATCACCCATTGGGCGCCGTGCGTCTTCCACCGGCGTACCGCCGCGCCCAGCTGCAGCAGGCCCGACGCGATGGCCCACAGGCCGATGAAGGGCTATTTGCGCGCCTTGGCCACCTCGGCCAGCAGCAGTTCGGCGGCGGCCGCGGACGAGGCCGGGTTCTGGCCGGTGATCAGCAGCCCGTCGCGCACGACGTAGGAGCCCCAGTCGTCGCCCTTGGAATAGAGACCGCCGCCGGCCTTCAGTTCGTCTTCCACCAGGAACGGCACCACGTGGGTCAGCCCGACGGCCTCCTCTTCGGTGTTGGTGAAGCCGGTGACCTGCTTGCCTTCGACCACCGGACGGCCCGCGGGAGTCTTCACGTGGCGCAGCACGCCGGGCGCGTGGCAGACCGCGGCCACATGCTTGCCGGCGGCCAGGAACGACTCGATGAGCGCGATCGAGTGCGCGTCCTCGGCCAGGTCCCACAGCGGGCCGTGGCCACCAGGATAGAACACGGTGTCGAAGTCGGCTTGCGACACGCTGTCCAGGCGCACCGTGGCGGCCAGTTGCGCCGTGGCGTGGGCATCGGCCTCGAAGCGGCGCGTCAGGTCGGTCTGGAACGACGGCTCGTTGCTCTTCGGGTCGAGCGGCGGCTGGCCGCCGTTCGGCGAGGCGAGCGTGATCTCTGCGCCAGCGGCTTTGAACGCGTAGTACGGGGCGGCCAGTTCCTCGAGCCAGAACCCGGTCTTGCGGCCGGTGTCGCCGAGTCGATCGTGGGAGGTGAGGACGATGAGGACTTTCATGGAATGCTCCTGGGTGAGTGCAAATAGACCGGTCGACTAATAAACCGGCGGGAAAAAACAAGGACTGAACGGTGCGTGCAGAACGACCCGTTCAGGCGGGCAGGTGAAGAATCTGGTGGGTGGTCGTCATGGCGGTCTCGAAGGGCTGGAGGTTGCGGACGATCTTGACCATCACGCTGGCGCCCAGCCAGAGCTGGTAGAGGCTCTGGGCCGCACGCGCCGGCATGTCGTCGACCGACAGCGAGCCTTCGGTCGCGCCCGTCTCGATGGCCGCCGCCAGGCGCGCCACGATGCCGGCGGTGCCGCGGTTCATCGCCGCGCGCATGGCCTCGGACAGGTCGGCCACCTCGGCGCCCAGCTTGACCGCCAGGCACTTGCCCTGGCAGTCGAGGAACGACTGGCTCGCCTGCCAGTCGTCGAAGTAGTTCAGCAGGCGCTGCGCCATCGTGAGGCCGCGCTTGCCGAGCGTCTTGTCGATGTCGGCCAGGTAGTCCTCGAAGTAGGCCTCCAGCAGCGCTTCGCCGAAGGCGTCCTTCGAGCCGAAGTAGTGATAGAACGAGCCCTTGGGCACCTCCGCGGTCGCCAGGATCTCGTTGAGGCCCACCGCCGAGAACCCCTTGCTGGCCATGAGGCGCTGGCCCGACGCGAGGATGTTGGCGCGGGCATCGGTGGAGGGGTGGGCGGTTGCGGAGGCCATGGAGACGACTATAGCCAAGAATAGACCGGTCGTCTAGAAGTTCGTGCGTCGCGCGTCGTCCTGCCGCACGCGGGTCACGGGGCCACGCCAGTGAACATCATCTTCAGCTCCGTCGCGCCTCGCGCCCTCAATGCGATGGCCAGGGCGTCTGCCAATGCGGCGGGCTTTCCCTGCTCGCGCTCTTGAAGGGCAAGCGTGCCGGAGATGATTTCGTGCCGCGGCACGGAGAACGGCCGATTGCTTTCGAGCAGCGGCTGGACGGATTGGAACGCTCGAAAAAGCGCCTCGAGCGGGCCAAGTCGAGCGTTCCACGCGGTCGCGGAGGAGGGCGTCGCGTATCGGCAGATCGCCGAGGCGATCGGCCGCCAGCTCGATGTACCTGCGCGGTCGATCACGGCCGGCGAGGCCGCCACCCACTTCCGGCCGCTGGCGATGTGGGTGCAGAACAATGGGCCCGCGTCGAACGAATGGACGCGACGCGCTCTCGCATGGACGCCTTCGGAGGCCGGCATGGTGGCGGACATCGAGAGGGCCGATTACTCCAGGTGAGCGCGGGCCGCCGGCTGCCTGGGTCGGCGGCCCTGCCGCGACTACAACGTGAAGTCGTAGTCGATCGACAGTGGCGCGTGGTCCGAGAAGCGCTGGTCGAGGTAGATGTGCTCCTTCTGGGCCAGCGCCGCGACGCCGGGCGTGGCCAGGTGATAGTCCAGCCGCCACCCCACGTTCTTCGCCCACGCCTGCCCGCGGTTGCTCCACCACGTGTACTGCTCCTCCTTCACGTTGAGCGTGCGGAACACGTCCACCAGGCCGCCGTCGGTGAGCAGCTTCGTCATCCACGCCCGCTCGTCGGGCAGGAAGCCGGAGTTCTTCTGGTTGCCCTTCCAGTTCTTCAGGTCGATGTTGTTGTGCGCGATGTTGATGTCGCCCACCAGGATGAACTCGCGCTGGCCTTTCAGCGCCATCAGGTGCGGGTACATCAGGTCGAGGAAGCGGAACTTGGCGGCCTGCCGTTCCTCGCCCGACGAGCCGCTGGGGAAGTAGCAGCTGATGATGCTCAGCTTCTCGAACGGGTGCTGCAGGCCGGACGCGGGCTGGTCGAAGCGGAACTCGACGTAGCGGCCCTCGTCGTCGAACTGCGTGTCGCCGAAGCCGGTCACCACCTCGGTGGGCTGGACGCGGCTGTACAGCCCGACGCCCGAGTAGCCCTTCTTGACGGCGTAGTGGAAGCGGCCGGCCATGCCGTCGAGGGTGTCGAAGGTCTCGTGCACGTGCTCGTGCTGCGCCTTGACCTCCTGCACGCCCATACAATCGGCCTGGATGGACTCGGCCCAGGCAAGGAAGCCCTTGTTGTGGGCCGAACGGATCCCGTTCATGTTCAATGTCACCAGGCGAAATCCCAAGGGTCTACTCCATGTCTTCAGCTCCCACCAACGACCTGCTCGCGCAGGAATTCGTCCAGTTCTCGGTGGAGGCCGGTGTTCTTCGGTTCGGTGATTTCACGACGAAGGCCGGACGCAAGTCGCCGTACTTCTTCAACACCGGGTTCTTCGACGACGGCATGAAGCTCATGCGTCTCGGCGAATTCTATGCACGTCGGCTGCTTGCGTCGGGCGTCGAGTTCGACATGCTGTTCGGCCCGGCCTACAAGGGCATCACGCTGGCGTCGGCCACTGCAGTCGCGCTGGCCGGCAAGGGCCGCAACACCGGTTTTGCGTACAACCGCAAGGAAGCCAAGGCGCACGGCGAGGGCGGTCACATCGTCGGCGCACCGTTGCAAGGCA